>JAYTAJ010000654.1:0-8466 GCA_043737575.1 Myxococcales bacterium
GTTGGTCAAGAACGTCGCGTCATCATCCGTGAGGTGATAGCCAGATGAGCTCCGCAAGCGCGCGACATCGGCGCCGCGGAGGCCGGCAATGAAGCCAGCCGCATGAGCCAAGGTTGCTCCCAGCGGCCCGAGGGCTGCCCCCAGCCCGACGCCTGCCCCCAGGGGCCCGAGGCCTCCACTCAGGGGCCCCGCGAGAGCCGCCGCGATCGCTGCGGCCCGGAGCGAGCCTCCGATGTGGACGTCGAACACGAGCTTGTAGGGGTGGATGCGATAGTCGTGATTGCCCGGGACCATGAAGATCGGGACCCGCAGCGCCTCGACGTCGGGGAAGTCCGGGCCCGGCGCCTGGCCGAGGATCAGTCGGCGGAGGAAGGCGGCATTTCCGCCACTGGCGGGGTCGTCATCGTCCTCGAACTGGTAGTCGTAGAGATCGCCAGTCGCGACGATGACGTCCAGCACGCCCGTGTCGTGGAGATGATTGGCATATCGAACGAAGCCACGAAATCGATCGTTCCAGTTGAACATCAGCCGCGCGGCCTCGGTGCGACCGGCCGCGGCGAGCAGGCCACGGAACCGGTCGATCCGTCGCGCGACGTGCATGTCGGTGATGTGGGCGAGGCCGAAGTCGGTCCAGTCTCGCCGGTAGTAGACGGCGTGCGGCGCGACGACGTGCCATCGATCGCCGTCGCCGAGGACGGCCACGTCGTAGAGCTGCCGCTCCTGCAGCGGGATCGCAGCCGTGACCGCGACACCGTAGGCCACGACGGTATCCCCGGCCGTGGACCATGCGCTCACCTGCCCCGCGATCAGCGGCACCTGGGCGGCAGGCTGCCCGGTCGGCACCAGGCCCAGCCGCCCGCGCAGCGCGTCCTGGATCAGCGGCACGACCTCGTCGACGGTCCAGCTGCCGGGGACGAAGCTGACCGCGGACAGCGCGAACAGCGGCGTCGCGGTCGACTCGCCTGTCACGATGCGTGGCTGGGCGATCATCGGGAACGCGAATCGCACGACGACCTCATTGCCCGAGCCGACGACCGTCAGCCCTCGCTGGTAAAGGCGGGCTTGCCCGCCGACGATGGAGTAGGCGTTGGTGAGGGGGAGACCGAGGTCATCGAGGGCCATGGGCCGCCACCAACGCAAGCGTCGTACCGCGGCGCGATTGGCCCGGCCGTGGCGCACGGGCCGTCAGGCGCGGTCGTCCAGACGATCCGTTCGGACGATCTGTCCGGGCGGGCGGCCCGCCGATCACTTCGTGATGGACTTCGCGGGCAGCTTGGCCGCCAGCGCCGCCTTGCCCGCCGCGGTCACTCGGTACGCCTGCCACGCCGTGCGGATCGCCGCCACCGTCGGGTCCTTGGCGACACCCAGCGTGTACGCGGCTTCCTCGGAGCTCGCGCTACCGTCCTCGTTGGCGCCTGCGAGGCCGCCCTTGGCGACGAACTTGGAGAGATTGCCGTGCAACCACGGCTGGGCGACCGCGCCGATCGCGCCGAACACCGAGTACTGGTTCGACGTCCAGCCGTTGTGGAGCGCGCCCTTGGTCAGATCGATGCCCTGGTCGGCCGCGACGGGCACCATCTCCTCGGTGCGGAAGTCGTTCGAGAACACCATCTCGTAGTTGGTCGCGCTGGTCACCTTGGCGCCGCCGGCGCCGTCGGGCACGGCGGTGAACTCCTTGCCATCGGCGTTGACGGTCGCGGGGCCTGCGGAGGTGTGCCCGAAGACCCGGGCCTTGTGCCCGCCCTTGGCGAGGGCGGTCGCCAAGGTCGCGGCGAAGGAGTCGTTGCCGTCGGCGGCGTTGCAGCCGTAGACCAGCACCTGCACGCTCGGCGTCGCGTGACTCCCGAGCGCGGCGGCGACCGCGGTGCCGTTCATCCAGCCGTCCTTGCCGAGGCCGATGTTCTTCGACACGCCGTGCGTGAAGAACGCGATCTCGGCCACGTTGGCGAGGGGCGCGGCGGGCGTGGCGGGCGTGGCGGGCGCGGCGGGGACGGCGCCCGCCGCCGTCGTCGTCGGCGCGAGTGATCCGATCGCCGTGCTGATCGCCTGGATCGCCTCGATCGGTTTGCCCGTCGACTCGTCGAACGGCAGGTGCTTACCGACCACCAGCCCGGCTGCGGTGCCGCCGATCGTCTTGCGCTGCGTCGCGTGGATCGCGGCGCGGTTGCCAAACTCGGTGTTGTTGCCCGCGACCGCCTGCGCGATGTCGTCGGCGTCGGTGGCGGTGGTGTTGGCGTCGGCGTCGGAGCTGCCAGCGGCGATGCGGGCGACGACCGCCTTCAGCTTCGGATGATCGCCCGCGGGCTTGACGTTGCCCCAGGTCAACACGTCCTTCAGCGGGTGGGCCATGTAGCTCGCCTTGTTCGCGGCGATGTCGGCGGGGGACGAGTAGTAGCCCACCGCGACGCGGATGCCGTGGTCCTGACCGATCGCGGTGAGGTCGATGCCGGCCTTCACCACGGGCCCCGACGGAGCGCCGATCGCCGCCGCGTCCTTGTCGCCGCCGACGGCGGGCTTGACGTCGGTGCCACCGACGGTCGCATCGGGCGTGACCTCGCGCTGGATCGCCGCGCGCGCGAGCGCCTGCGGTCGCTGCACCACGGGCGCGGTGCCGTCGCCGTCGCCGTCGAGCGCGAGCGCCGCGATCGCGTCGGCCTCGTGCTCGGCCGGATCGCCCGGCTGACTCACCTCGAGCTGGTGCTGCGGCGCGCTGGGCGAGTCGCCTTGCTGGATCACGTGGACGAGCTCGTGGCCCAGCAGCCGATCGCCGTCCTTGGTGCCGGGTTGATACTCGCCCGCGCCGAAGTGGATGTCGGGGCCGAGGGTGTAGGCGCGCGCGGCCATCGCGTCGGCGGCGGCGGCCGAGGCCGGCCCGACGTGGACCCGCGCCGCGCCGAGATCGGCCCCGGTCGCGGCTTCGACGCGGCTGCGGACGTGCTCCGCCGGCCGACTGCCCGACTCGGCGTGGGCCTCCGCGAGCATGGGCTCGTCGACCTCGGTGGCCGGCCCAGCGGCGGGCCGCGATGGCTTGCGTCGGAGCTTGCCGGTCAGCGTCGATTTCCCGGGCGCCCGGGAGCTGCCGCCACCGCCGCCGCCGTCGCCCGATCGATTTCGGTCGGATGCAAAGCCCATTGGGTTCCTGACGCAGACGAGGTTGGTTGTTCCCGCGCTAGTCGTCGAGGGCGCGGTCCTCGCGGCCCTTGCGACCGCGGGCGACGCCGTGGGCGTCGAGCTTCTTGCGCAGCGTGTTGCGGTTGAGCCCGAGGATCTCGGCCGCCTTCAGCTGGTTGCCGCCGGTCTTCTCGAGGACGAGATCGAACAGCGGCCGCTCGACGCGCTCGAGGATCTTCTCGTAGACGTCGTGGAGCGGATAGCCGTCCATGCGCGACAGGAAGCCCGACAGCTTGGCCTTCACCATCTCCTCGAACGACAGATCTTCCATCGGCACGCGCTCGGCGACGACCGGCAGCACCGCGGCGACGTCGCCGGCCTCGATGCGCGCGCCGGTGGTGTTGATCACCAGGCGGCGGGCGAGGTTCTTCAGCTCGGCGACGTTGCCGGGCCACGGGTACTTCACCAGCCGCTCGTGGGCGCGGGTCGAGATCGTCGCCTTGCCGCGGCCGATCTCGTCGGCGTAGTGGCGAACCCAGCGCTCGACCAGGGTCGGGATGTCGCCGCCGCGATCGCGCAGCGGCGGCACGTCGATGCGGCGCGCCGACATCGGCTCGTACAGCTCGCGCGCGAGGATCTTGGCGGCGACCGCGCGCTCGAGATCGAGATCGGCCGAGCCGACGACGCGGACATCGAACACCTCGCCCGACGAGTCGGGCCGCTTGGCGGGCTGCGGATCGGGGCTGCGGATCGCGCGGCGCAGCGTGCGCTGCCCGGCCGCGGGCACGTCGCACACGTCCTTCACCAGGAGCGTGCCACCCTGGGCCGACCGCAGCGCGCGGCGCGCCCGCTCGCTGTCGTCGCCGCTGGCGTCGGGGCCGTCGAAGCCAGGCCGCACCGCGACGAAGCGGCCGGCGCGGCGCGGGCTGCGCAGGTGCAGGACCCGGGCGACCAGCTCGCGGCCGGTGCCGTGCTCGCCGCACACCAGGACCGGACCGTCGCTGTCGGCGAGCTTGTCGATCGTCGCGATCACCGCGCGCATCGCCGCGCTCTCGGCGACCAGGTACTCGCACGGATCCGCCCCGGGGCGGAACATCAGGCGGCCTCCTCGACCGGGGCGCCGTCCATCTCCGCGCGATCGGCGTCGGGCGGCAGGCCGAGCTGGGCGCGGCGCGCCAACAGCGACGCGAAGTAGTCCTCGGCGACGGTCGCGGCGGCGGCGACGTCGGGCGCCGACCACACCTCGAGCCGCAGCCGGTTGCAGCCGTACAGGCCGCGCGCGTACCACGCGCAGGCCTTGCGGACCTCGTGCAGCATGCGCGGGCCGCTCTTCAGCTGGTTGATCAGGCCGACGTGGCGGCGGAACACGTCGCGCCGCTCCTCGATCGTCGGCGGTCCGGGATCCGGACGTCCCGCGGCGACCGCGGCGATGCGCGCGAACAGCCACGGGTTGCCGAGGGCGCCGCGGCCGATCATCACCGCGTCGCAGCCGGTCTCGTCGCGCATGCGCAGGAAGCCGGCGACGTCGACGACATCGCCGTTGCCGACCACCGGGATGTGGCGCGGCACCGCGTCGCGGACCTTGGCGATGATGCCGCGATCGGCGTGGCCGGCGAAGCCCTGGGTCCGGGTCCGGCCATGCACCGTGATCATCTGCGCGCCGGCCTCGACCAGCGCGCACGCGAACTCGGGGGCGTTGAGGTGGGCGTTGTCCCAGCCGGCGCGGTGCTTGACCGTGACCGGCACGTCGGCGGGGACCGCGGCGACCACCGCGCGCACCAGCCGCTGCGCGATCGCCGGCTCCCGCATCAGCGCCGAGCCGCACTCGCCCGCGACGACGCGCTTGGCCGGGCAGCCCATGTTGATGTCGACCAGCGACGCGCCGATCGACACCGCCATCGCCGCCGCCTTCGCCATCGGTTCTTCCTCGCGGCCGAAGATCTGGACGCCGAACTTCCGGCCGTCGAGGCTGGCGGTCATCTTGCCCTGGGTCCGCTTGTCGCCGACCGCCAGCGCGTGGGCCGACAGGAACTCGGTGATCGTCAGGCCGACGCCGTGCTCTTCGGCGACCGTGCGGAACGGCAGGTCCGTGACCGCCGCCATCGGCGCGAGCACGACCGCGGGATCGACGAGGATGGGACCGACGCGCATGGGCCGGCGAAGATAGTGGATCGCCTACGAGGTGCAAGCCCGAAGGTCATCGCCGTAGCTCGAGGTCGGCCCAGACGCAGTAGTGGTCGCTGCCGCGGCGCGCGCCGACGCCGAACTGCAAGAAGCGCAGCTTCGATCCGGCGAAGATGCGATCGATGCGCATCCACGCGAAGCGGGTGTGGGCCGGGAAGGTGTAGCCGAAACCCCGGCCGACCTCGTCGAAGCCGTCCTGGAAGTGGCCGAGGGTGTCGGCGAGGATGTCGCTGCTCTCGGGCAGGTTGGTGTCGCCGGCGATGATCACCGGGTGCTGCGACAGGCGGGCCCGGCTCGCGATGGTCGCGGCCTGGGCCCGGCGCAGCTCGGTGTTGTGGACCAGGGCGTCGCGATCGGTGGCGAAGATGCCGCCCGACTCGACCTCGTGCTGCAGGCCGCTGCCGCGGATGCTCTCGAAGCCGTCGCGCGGCGACGCCGGGTGGACGTTGAAGACGTCGAGGAGGCCGAGCGGGGTGTCGAGGGTGTAGCGGATGAAGCGCGGCGTGCGATCGACGCCGCGGACGACGACCTTGGGCGGCTCGTAGACGTCGACGATCGGCCACCGACTGGCGAGGTAGAACTGACCACTGGAGTGACGCACGAAGTCGGGCAATAGCGCAGTGACCTGATCGCCGACCTGCTGATCGCCTTCCTGGAGCAGCACGATGTCGGGGCGCACGCCGACCACCTGCGCCGCGAGCTGCGGGATCGATCGCCGGCCGCTGTCGACGTTGTAGCTGAGCACGCGCAGGCGCGGCGTGCCGCTGGGATCCTCGGCGCCGCCGCACACCACGAGCCCCATGATCGGAAAGACGATCACCAGCACCGCGACCACCGGCACCGGGATGAAGCGGCGCGGCCCGACGGTGCCAAGCAACAGCGCCAGCGGCAGCGCCGGTGCCAGCGCGACCGCGTGCGGCAGATACAGCGCGACCGTCGTCAGCCACCACCGCTCGCCGATCAACCACAGCGCCAGCCAGTAGAGGATGACGACCGCGAGGTAGCCCCAGGTCGCGACGATGATCAGCCGCCGAGCGATCGTCACGACGCCTCCATACCTGCTCCATGTCCCGCATCTGGCGCACTCGTGTCAATCGCATTGACGCGATCTCCGCGATATCGTCGCACCATGGCAAAGGCGAAGGCGAAGGTCGCGACGAAGGCGAAGGTCGCGACGAAGGCAAAGGCGAAGCCGGCGTTGGTGTCGACCCACCCGCCCAAGGTCCGCACCGCGGCGACGCTGGCCTTGATCGATCGCCTGCGCGCGATCTGCCTGGCGCTGCCCGACGTCACCGAGGTCCTGGCGTGGGGCGAGCCGACCTGGCGCGTCGGCGGCAAGCTGTTCGCGATGTGCGACACGTACCATCACGGCAGCCCGCACCTGTCGGTCCACCTGGCGGCGCCGCCTGGCGCCCAGGCCGCGCTGATCGACGCCGATCCCGATCGGTTCTATCGACCGCCCTACGTCGGCGGTCGCGGCTGGATCGCGGTCGTCCTCGACACCGCGCCCGACTGGGACATGGTCACGTCGCTGGTCGCGACCGCGCGCGATCTGATCGCGCCGCCGCCGAAGCGCCCGCGCGTCACTCGCGGACGGTGACGATCCACGAGTCGCAGCCGCCCGGGCCCGTGGCCGCGCCGAGGCGGGCCTTGGCCGGGCACGCGTCGTCGTGCCGGTCGGTGCGCAGGATGGTCGCGCCGGTCGCCGCCAGCGCCGCGATCACCTCTTCGTCCGGAAGTCGGACACGGCGGTACTGCTTCGGCCCGGCGCTCAGCAGCGCCAGCGTCGGCGACACCGCGGCCAGGAAGGCGGCGCGGCTCGAGGTCTTCGAGCCGTGGTGGCCGACCTGCAGGATATCGGCGTCGATCAGCGCCGCGAACCGATCGAGCAGGTGGGCCTCGACGTCGCCGACCGCGGCGCTGGGATCGGCGCGCGGCCCCGACTCGGCGTCGCCGGTGAGCAAGAGCCGGGTCGCGCCGAGCTCGACCGCGACGACGATCGAGTTCTGGTTGGGATCGGCGTGGGCCTTGGCCTCGGCGTGCAGCAGCGTGAACCGCGCGCGGGCGCCGAGCCCGACCTCGTCGCCCTCGCTGAAGCTCGACCACGCGACGCCGCTCGGGATCGCGATCGCCTCGCCCTTCACGACGATCGTGCGGTCCTGCGGCGGCGGCGCGGCGGTGTGATAGCTGGTGCCGATCGCCTTCGCCACGCCGCGGATGACCTCGCGATAGAACACGGTGTGGTTGACGCGGCCCGAGTCCCACAGCGCGCCGATCTCGAAGCAGTGCAGCACCAGCTCGAGCGCCGACGCGTGATCGAGGTGGGGATGACTGAGGATGACGTGATCGAGGCGGCGCTTGCCCTTGGCGCCGACGCCGTCGACGCTGCACTGACCATCGCCCGACGCGCCGAGCACCGCGGTCAGGTACGCGACGACCCGCAGCGGCCGCTCGCCCGGATCGCCGGTGCCGGCGTCGTACAGCAGCGCAAAGTCGGCGCCCTCGACCAGGATCGCCAGGCCGGTGCCGACGTCGATCAGGTGGATGCGCCACGCGCCCACCTCCAGCGGCGGCTGGGTCCGCACGACGTCGGGATGATCGACGTGCTGCCAGGTGACCTGCGGCTCGGTCGCAGGCGCCGCCGCATCGTGCGACGCCCTCGCATCGGGCCCGTCGACGCCGGCATCGATCGGCTCGGGCGCCGGCCCCACCGGTCCGGTTCTCGGACAGCCCGCGAGCACGACGATCAGCACCGCCACTGCGCGCATCACAGCTCGTCGGGGCGGTTGAGGTTGCGGAAGCTGGCGAGCGACGGATCGAGCGCGCGCACCGCGGCCTCGTCGAGCCAGGCGACCCGCAGGTCGTCGAAGGCGGCGGCGACCTTGCACGCGCCGCGGCCGAGGCGGGCGTCGAGGGCGGGCAGGCAGCGGCGGTGCCACAGCGCGCACAGCGGCTCGGGCAGACCGCCGATCCGCGGCGCCACCGCGTCGACGTCGGCGGCGGCCAGGGCGATCAGGCGATCGAGCACGGCGGGCGCGATCGCGGGCATGTCGCCGGCGATCGCGAGCAGCCACGGCGTGTCGATCGCGGCGAGCGCGGCGGTGATGCCGGCGAGCGGACCGGCGTCGGCGATCCGATCGTGGACGACGCGGAGGCCGCGATCGGCGAGGG
>JAYTAJ010000655.1:0-3724 GCA_043737575.1 Myxococcales bacterium
GCGCGGCCGACCGAGGCGCGCATCCTGTTGTCGGTGCGGCTGGCGACCGAGGTGGGGCCGCGGTGGATCCATACGACGCACCTGCACTACCGCCTCGACGACGGCGTCGCGCGCGAGGCCCAGGTGCTGGCGATCGACGACGCGATCCGCGGGTGCGGCCGCGGCAACGACGATCCGCCGCAGCTCCTGTGCGGCGATCTGAACGCGACCGCGGACGCCGACGAGGTGCGGTTCCTGCGCGGGCTGACGACCCTGGGCGGGCGCCGCACCCACTTTCAGGACGCCTGGCTGCGGTGTCACGACGAGCCGCGGCGCGGCGACGGGCCGGAGCGCGGCATCACCTGGTCGAGCGAGAACCAGCACACCCGGCCGCTGCGCTCGCTCGATCTCGATCGCCGCATCGACTACGTGCTGGTGACGTCGCGCAAGAAGGACGGTCGCGGCACGGTCGAGGACTGTCGCGTGGTGCTGACCGAGCGCGAGGGCGATGGCGCCGACGCGATCTGCGCGAGCGATCACTACGGCGTGATGGCGGACGTCGCGATCTGACGCGCTAGAGTCGGGCCGTGAACGACGACTTCCGCAGCGCCTCGACGATCACCGCGACCGGCGACGGCCGCTTCCAGTGGGACGTGCCCGACGGCTGGCAGCAAGGCAAGGGCGCCTTCGGGGGCCTGGTGATCGGCACGCTGGCGCGGGCGATGGAAGCGTGCGAGCCGGAGCGCGCGCGGCGCTTGCGATCGATCAGCGCCGAGCTGTGCGCGCCGATGTTGACGGGCGCGACCGAGGTGGCGGTGACGGTGCTGCGGCGCGGCCGCGGGACGACGTACCTGGAGGCGCGCGCGATCCAGGGCGGCGAGGTGATCGCGCGGGCCAGCGGGCTGTTCGGTGTGGCGCGGCCGCCGTCGGTGGCGCAGGTGATCGCGCCGCCGCCGCCCTTGCCGCGGTTCGACGAGGTGCTCGCGGCGCCGATGGGCGGGCCGCCGTCGCCGCGCTTCACCGGCCGCTACGAGTATCGACCGGTCGGCGCGGTGCCGTTCTCGGCGGCGGCCGAGGCGGTGTGCGCGGGCTGGCTGCGCGAGCGGGCGGCGCCGGTCGACGCGCTCGATGCGGCCGCGGTGATCGGCTACCTCGACGCGTGGTGGCCGTGCGCGCTGGTGGTCGAGCCGGCGCCGCGGCCGATGGCGACGGTGACGTTCACCGCCGAGCTGATCGCCGATCCGGCGACGCTGGATCCGGCGGTGCCGTTCGCGTACCGCGCCCACCTCGCGGGCGCGGCCGACGGCTACTCGGTCGAGCTGCGCCACCTGTGGCAAGGCGATCGGCTGGTCGGGCTGAACCAGCAGATCTTCGCGGCGCTGTGATCAGCCGGGCGTGATCTTCCAGTAGGTCATGACGCCGTCGACCTCCGCGTCGAGGTGCGCAGCGGTGGGCGCGGTGGTGGTGCCGGGCCACGCGGCGCCCGGGGCGATGCAGCCCATCACCCGCGAGCGCGCAGCGCCGAAGTCGAACGTGAAGCCGGGCTCGTGCTCGTGCATCAGGTCGGTGAAGTGAGCGATCTTGGCAGGCAGGCGGCGGGTCGCGGCCTCGCGCGCCTCCTCGGCGTAGCCATCGCGAAACCGCGGGTTGCTGCTGGTCTTCCACCCGAGGATCCGCTCGGCGTGGAGGCGGAGCAGCATCGCGACCTGGCAGCTCTGGTCCGCGGGGAACGCGGCGACCGCGGTGACGACGTCAGCGGCGGGGTCGGGGGTGAACGCGTTGCGGCCGTGGCACAGGTACGTCGCGATGCCGACGACCGCGGGATCGGTGGCGGCGGCCGCCGCGTCGGCGCGGGTCGCGGCGGCGGTGCCTGGGCGCGGCGCGCGGGCGCTGCCCTCGACCAGCTCCTGGATCTGCGCGCGCGCCACCGCGTCGGCGTGGGCGACGATCGCGTTGACGATCGCGGCGAGGGCGTGGACGTCGAGCATCGCGGCGCGGTCGCGGTTGAAGTGCAGCCCGCCGAGGTAGCGCGCCGACCCGAGCGCGGCGCCCGCGGGGGTGCCAGCGAGGCGCTGCAGGAAGCTGTCGAGGCGCTCGTTGGCGAAGCCCGCGCCGATCGTGAGGATCTTGTCGTCGTAGGTGTTGAGCGCGGCGGCGCCGCCTTCGCCGAGGACCTCGATGCCGTGGGTCGCGGCGGCGCGATACGGCTCGTTGGCGGTCTCGTACTCGGCGGCGACGACCGAGCGCATGCGGTCGAGGGCGCCCGTGGTGTCGCGACACACGAAGCCAGGGTAGTGGCCGCTTTCGCGCGGGAACTGCCCGGCGCGCAGGCGGACACCGTCGACGTCGAGATACATCGAGCCGCTGTCCTCGACGAACGCCACGCCCATCCAGGTCTGTCCGACGGTCGGACGCGCGGGCGGCTGCCACTCGCCACCTGCGGCGCGGGCGTCGAGGCGGGCGCGGAGCCGGTCGCGGCAGGTCGCAAACTCGGCCTGCTCGACGGTGAACTCGTGGCCGTCGAGGCGGAACCGCGCGCCCTGGCGCGGATGGCGCGGCGTGCCGATGTCGATCGGTTGGCCGAGCGCGTACTCGGCGGCGATCAGCTCGTTGGGCCGCTCGCTGCGATCGATGTACGCGCCGAGCTCGGGTCGCGGCGGCGGATCGGCCTCGTAGCCGAGCGAGTCGGGCGAGCGCGGATCGCGGCTGGGATCGAAGTAGGTCGTCTGGTCGGGCGCGCGCTGCACCGCCGCGCCGCCGCCCGCGCCGCGATGGGCCATGGTGTCGAGCAGCGCCTCGGCGCTGTCGCCGCGGACGACGCGCTCGGCGACGGCGTCGGCGTGCTGCTCGTAGGGATCGCCGGCGCGGCCGACGCCCCCGTCGAGGCGGACCCCGCCGCGCTGCTGCACGACGTGGGCGGCCTCGTGCGCGGCGAGGCGCAGATCGGGCGCGGCCGCGAACGCGACGTCGTCGCCGGTCGCGTAGGCGCGGGCGCCGATCGCCGCGGCGGCCTCGGCGGCGGCGCCGCCGACGTGGGCGCGGATGCCGGACACGTCGTGGTGGCCGAAGCTGGCCTGGATCGCGGCGTGGTGCGGCAGCGCAGCGGCGGCGTCGACGACGCCAGCCTGGGCGTGGGCCTGCACGGTCGCGGCGTCGCCGTCGAGGCCGCCGTCGCCGTGGACGTCGGCGGCGGGCTGGGTCGGCGCCCGGGCGCCCGCGATCGCGGCGCGCATCGCGGCGTCGCCGCGCGCGAGGTTGGCGCCGTCGAGCAAGGAGTACAGGACGTCGCCCTCGGTGGCGGGGCCGCGGCCGCCGCCGCCGTGACGCGCGCGCGCCGCGGTGAGGCCGCGCTGGATCGTCGCGGTGAAGTCGCCGTACCAGTCGCCCTGGATCACCTGGCAGCCGGTCGACTCGGCGTCGACGGTGTCGTTGGCGTCGCCGCTGTGGATCGCGATGCCGCCGCTGCGATCGAGGCGCTCGGCGCCGCGGCGGGTGCGCAGCCGATCGCGGCGGCGCGGATCGGTGGCGGTGACGGTGCTGGCGACCGCGGCCGGATCGCCGTCGTGATCGCTGTCGTCCTCGGTGACGGTGGCGTCGCCGGTCCGATGCGGCGCGACCACCAGGCCGGTGCCGTCGGCGGCCTCGACCCGCGGCGTCAAGGTCGGGCGGCCGAGCTTCGACGTGTCGACGGTCGTGAAGTGATAGACCACCTGCTGATCGGTCTCCATGGTCTCGACGTCGCGAT
>JAYTAJ010000656.1:0-3724 GCA_043737575.1 Myxococcales bacterium
ATGGACGGCAAGGACAAGAACAAGCCCCAGATCCTCGACGGCAAGAGCTACATCGTCTGGGTCGAGGGCGGCGCGATCAAGGCGACCACCGCCGACGGCGCCGCGGTGTCGGCCGACGAGCTGAAGGAGCTGGCCGACAAGAACGACGATCTCGGCAAGCCCGACGTGATCGAGGAGCTGCTGGCGGGGCGGACCTGGAAGATCGGCGAGACCTACGTGTTCACCGCCGACGATCTGGCGAAGCTGAAGGCGCGCAGCGCGAGCCAGGACAAGCCGGTCGCGACCGAGATGTCGCTCACGCTCGAGGCGTTCGACGCCACCGAGGGGCGGTTCGCGCTGACCACGACCCTGGTCCAGACCAAGGGCGCCGATCAGCTGACGTTCGCGATGAAGGGCCTCGCCCGCGTCGAGCTGCCGAGCAACCGCGGCCTCGAGATGTCGATGTCGGGCGTGATCAGCGGCACGATGAAGACCATGGCGACGACGGGCACGATGACGGCGAAGACGACCTACGCGTACTGATCAGCGCAGCAGCATCTTGTCGAGCAGGTGGACCCAGATGTTCGACGACGCGTGAACCGCGACCGACCCGGCGATCGAGCCGGTCGCCGACCGCATCCAGCCGAACAACAGGCCGGGAAAGAACGTCGCGAGGGCGCGCGGATCGCCGGCCTTGGGCAGATGGATCACGGCGAACATCGCGGCCGACAGGACCAGCGCGGCGCCGATGCCGCCGCCCCACAGCCGGTAGCGCGGCGGGAACCGCTCCTCGAGCAGCTTCTGCAGGCAGCCGCGAAAGAACAGCTCCTCGGGCAGCGCGACCACGACGACCTGGACGGCGCAGAACTCGAGCAGGTCGCCGACGGCCTCGCGCGGCGCGTGCAGCTCGAAGCCATGCCAGCCGCGACAGGTGCCGGGCGGCGCCAGGGTCCGCAGCGACGGTAGATCGCACACGGTCTGGTAGAAGCCGACGTAGCCGATCGCGAACAGCGGCAAGATCACCGCGAGCGCCAGCGCGGCGTAGCGCAGGTTCTTGCCGATCGGATCGAGGCGAAAGCCGTAGTCGACCAGATCCTCGTCGCGGCGCCACGCCACCACCACCGGCGCGTAGAGCAGGATGACCGCGACCAGCGCGCTGCCGAGGTGGCCGATCAGCGGCAGCTTGACGTCGATCCGCACCACCGACGCCACCAGCACCGCGACCGCCAGCCACGCCCAGAGCGCGTGGCGTCCCGAGCGAGAAGGAGTCACTTCACCATCCCGCACGACATGGCTCACGGAAGCAGAGCGCTCGGATTCGCTGCGCGAACCCTCACGGCTCTGTCACCAGACGAACGCGATGGAGGTCTGGAAGCTCATCGAGTACGTCGCCTCGGTGAGCTGCTTGCGCAGCGCCTTGCCGAACGACAGGAAGCCGGCCTCGAGCGACACCCGCATGTTGCCGGCGAAGTACGCCTTGGCGGTGACGTCGACCTCGGTGCCGAGGTGCTTCGAGCTGGTCTCGTCGGGCGCGCAGGCGCCGCCCGCGCCCGAGCAGGCGCGGAACAGCGCGGTGCCGCCGGTCGCGAGGGTGTCGACCCACGCCAGGAGCACGCCGGCGGTGAGCTCGGTGCGCGCGACCGGGGTCGGCCGCCACTTGAACTTCGGGAAGATGTAGTTGGCGTTGATGACGCCGCCGTTCGACATCAGGCCGAGCGCGCCCTGGGGATTGGCGTCGGAGTAGAACGGCACGCCGTAGGTGCGCGCGGTCAGCTCGCGCAGGGTCTCCTCGAACAGGATCAGGCCGACGTTGAAGTCGGGGTGGATCGCGCGCTGCTTGAAGTGCTCGTCCTCGAGGATCTCGTCACCCGAGGCGTGGCCGAGCTCGAGCATCGCGTCCCACTTGGGCTGCAAGAACGCGAACCGCGCGACGCCGGCGGTGATGTCGGCCTCCTTCTTGGCGTTGGTGCCGGGGAACGGCACGCCGCCGAAGGTGGTGCCGCCGATCTTGTAGAGCTCGCCCTCGGTGAACAGCGAGCCGTAGCGGACCCGCCACCACAGATCGGCGATGTAGACCTTCGAGCCGGTGTCGATGCACGGGTAGGCGACGCCGTCGAACGAGCCGCAGATCTCGTTGGGATCGGTGAGGTTCGACGGCTGGGTCGAGCCCTCCTTGGCGTAGCGGAGGACGCCGTAGACGCCGAGCCGCAGCTCGTCCTGGAACGATTTCTTGTCCCAGTCGGGATCGTTCCACACCGCGAGCACGACGTGCTCGTCGACGTCGTCGCTCGAGCCGCGCGAGATGAAGCCCTGCTGACCGAACGGCCGGAACTTGCGCTCGAAGTTCTCGTACGGCAGGAGCGGCGACTCCGACAGCTTGTCGAAGGCGTAGCCGACGATCAGCGGGTGATCGACCTTCCCCTTCTTCTTGATCGTCCGGTAGATCGTGACCGGGCGGGTCACGAACAGGATGCGATCGGCGGTCGAGCCGAAGTGGTTGTCGCCGAAATCGTCGTCGAAGAAGTTGTCGGCGACCCGGCGCTGCGGCTCGCCCTTGGGGGTCTCGGGATCGATCCACCCGGTGCCGCCGCCGTTGGCGAGGAGGCCCATGCCCCAGTGCGACGGCATGCGGCCGACCCGCATGAGGCCGATCGGCACCGGGAACTGGACCCAGGCGCGGCGGACCTGGATCGAGTCGCCGACCGGACCACCGAGGTAGCCCTGGTTCGAGCCGTCGGTGGCGAACAGCGGCGCGGTCGACAGGCCGTTGTTGTCACCCCACAGCACGTCATCGAGCGCGTCGATCTCGAGGTTCATGCGCGTGGTCTTGCCGAACTGCAGCTGCGGCATCATCCGGAACCGGCTCGTGATGTAGCTGGTGCGGCGGATGTCGGGGATCACGATCGGCTCGCCGTTGGGCGGATACGTGCTGACCCGCCGCGGTTGCGGCGCGAGGTTGGTGAGCCAGACGGTGCGGGTGCGGAGGTAGCCCTCGCTGGCCCACTTGAGCTCGGTCAGATCGGCGCGCGCGGGCGCCGCGCTGGACAGCAGGCCGAGGCCGCACAGCGCGGCGATCAGATAACGGCGGATCATGCAGCCCCCAGGGATACGCGGTTGAGCAGAGCGAAGCGACGATAACAGAAAGGCCCCGCGGTTCGCGCGGGGCCGCCAACTCATGGGGGCTCGGGTGGAGGCTAGTTCCGCAGCGGCTCGAAGGAGCCGGTGATGACGGCGTTGGCCTCGACCGGCGACGGCAGCTCGGCGAGGAGCTTGAGGCCGGCCTTGCCCATCGCCAGCTCGGCGGGCGTGGTGAAGCCGACGATCTGGATGTACGCGGGCGTGGTCTGCGGCGCCATCCCGAGGATCACGAACAGGCCGTCCTTGTTCATCACCGCGGCCTGGCTCGAGCGAACCGGCAGGCTCTGCGTCGGCGCCGCCGAGAAGTAGTACGTCGACGGGCCGATCAGCGGCGTGGTGACGCCCGAGGTCGAGCTGGCGATCGCGATCGCGTTCGAGACCTCGTTGCCCGCGCAGTCGCGGAACGCGCCCGCGAGCACACCGTCGGCGGGATCGCGGGTGACGCCGATGAACGCGGGCAGCGCGTTGGCGGTGCCCTCCGAGATCGCGGCGATGGTGCGGGTCTGGGTCGCCGCGGCGGGATCGAGGTACTGGTTCAGGAGGTAGGTCTTCAGGTACGTCGCGGCCTCCATCTTGAAGCCGAAGCGGGTCTCGCCCGCGGGCAGCC
>JAYTAJ010000657.1:0-3723 GCA_043737575.1 Myxococcales bacterium
AGCACGGCGCAGTCGGCCTCGCGCTCCTCGACCAGATCGCGCAGGCGCGCGAGGACCCGGACGGTGGCCTGGGCCGGGCCGCTGTTGACGTCGACGGCGAGGCGGCGCGGACCGGCCGGGGTGTCGAGGGTGATCACGCACGGCGGCCGCGGGCCGTTGCGCGGCTTGTCGGGCTGATCGACGACGGCGATGCGGGCGCCGCCGATGGCCTGGCCTTGCGACTTGGCGCCATCGAGCAGCTCCATCACCGCGTTGCGCACCAGCTCCTCGCGGAACGCCGGCGTGCCGAGGCCCTGGCGCTCGCTGGCGCCGCGCTTGTACTTGTCGCGGGCGGCGCGCAGCGCGTCGCCGCTCGACACCATCGTGATCGCGCGCGGCGGCGTGGTGGTCGCGGCCGAGCCGGCGGCGACCAGCTCGCGGAGCTCGCCGTTGCGTCGCATGTCGCCGAGCAGGCCGTCGTGCTCGAGGAGCAGCTGGCGGATCGTCGGCCGCCGCTCGTCGACCAGCGCGCGGATGAACTCGGCGGTGAACGGCCACGTCGGGTACGGCGGCGCGGCGCCGGCCGCGGTCCACAGCGGCGCCAGCCGGCTCGCGATCACCGCCTCGGCCTCGGCGCCGGTCGGCTTGGCGAGCGGCGGCACCACGCGGATGCGATCGAGCGCGGCCTGCGGCACGTCCTTGCGCAGCTCGACCCACTGCTGGGTCTGGCACATCAGCACGATCGCGAGCGGCGCCTGCTGGTACAGCTCCATCAGCGCGGTGAACATGCGCGCGACGCCGTCGGGCCCGATCAGCCCGGCGATCGACTCGATCTGATCGAGGCACAAGACCACCGGCCGCTGCGTGCACTGACACAGCGCGCGCAGCACCTCGAACGCGCGGGTCTCGTCGGCGACCCCCTGCTTCAGATCGAGCGTCGCCAGATCCTCGTCGGCCAGCTCGGCGACGCGCAGCCAGTCGACGATCGCGCGCTCGGCCTCGCGATCGGTGACGCGGCACAGCACCTTGCCGAAATCCGCGGGCAGGCTCGCCAGCGGCGCCAGCCGTCGACCGCGCTTGTAGAGCAGCGGCCCGAGGCCGGGGTCCTGCTGCGCCAGGTTGCGGAACGCCATCGCGAACTGCTCGCCGCCGATCAGCGCCTGATCGATGCGCGCGACCACGTCGTCGTCGCCGTGCTCGTCGGCGTCGGCCCGCACCGCGCCCGCGATCTGCCGCAGCACGTCCCACAAGATCCGCTCGAGCATGCCGGCGGCGGCGAGGCCCTGCACCGCGTAGCGCGCGATGTGCGCGAACGGCGCGGTGACGTCCTTGAGCGGCGGCACGTCGACGCAGACGTACAGGCCCTCGGCGCGGCGCCGCAGGTGCGCGAGCTGGTGGGTCTTGCCCATCCCGGGATCGCCGGTCACCAGCACCATCTGCGACCGGCGCTCGCGCGCGACCACGCCGATCGCCTCGGCGATCGCGGCGCGCACCGGCGCGTGGATGGTCGCGACGTCGGGCGGCGGCAGCGCGTCGGGATCGAGGCGCGCCACCGGATCGGCGAAGGGCCGCGCGTCGAGCAGCAGTCGATCGAGGTTCATCCGTTACCTCCTCGCCACGTAGTAGAGGAGCCCGCGGCCTGCGCGCTCGATGCCGGCGCCGCGATCGCGCACCGCGTTCGGCGCCTGCGCCACCGACAGATCGATCAGCCACGATCGCTCGAGCTCCTCGAGCGCGGCGCTGACGTCGGCGTCGGGCGCGGTCACGCCGCGGCGCCGCAGCTCGGCCCGCACGTCGGGGATCGGGACCAGCCCGCCGAGCCGATGGCTGGCGTCGAGCTCGCCGACGATCGCGACGATCGCGGTCCGCAGCGCCGCCGGATCGACCGGCGCGGCGTGGCCCTCGAGCGTGGCGACCCGCGCGGTGAGCCGCGCGACCGCGTCCTCGAGCGCCGCGAGCCGCGCCGCCGCCGTCGTCGCCGCCGCGGGCTTGCGGGCCGCCGGCTTGGCCTTCGCGATCGGCGCCGCCACGACGCGCTGGGCCTCGCCGCTCGGGGTCAACCGCACCAGCACGACGCGGCCGTCCTTGCGCGCGTCGATCCAGCCCGCCGCCACCAGGCTCGGCACCGCGGTCGCGAGCCCGCGCACCTTGCCGGCCGCGATCTCGACGCCGGGCTCGAGCTTGGCGAGGAGCGCCTCGAGGCTACTGGTCACGCCGCGATCGTACGACGTCCCGACCCCGGACGTCACCTTTGCCGATCAGGTGTACAGTCGGCGCGCGCTCATGATCGGGCAGGTCCTGGATGGCACGTATCGCGTGGCCGGGCTCATCGGGGAGGGGTCCACCGGTGAGGTCTACCTCGTCGAGCACATCCACATCGGCCGCAACGAGGCGATCAAGGTGCTGCGGCCCGAGGTCGCCGCCGACGCGCGGCTGTCGTCGCGCTTCCGCCGCGAGGCTCGCGCGATCAATCGCCTGCGCCACCCCAACATCATCGGCATCTACGACTTCGGGCGCCTGCCCGACGGTCGCCTGTACCTCACGATGGAGCACGCCGCGGGCGAGACCGTCGACGCCACGCTGCGCCGCGACGGCGGGTTCGAGCTGCCGCGCGCGCTGCACATCCTGCATCAGCTCGCGGGCGCCATCGATCACGCCCACACCCATGGCGTCGTCCATCGCGATCTCAAGCCGCACAACCTGGTGCTGGTCGAGGAGCGCGGCCGCCGCGACGTCCTCAAGATCCTCGACTTCGGCCTCGCCAAGGTCTCGAACCCCGGCGGCGAACGCGACGAGCTGACCCTGCGCGGCGAGATCTTCGGCACCGCCGAGTACATGGCGCCCGAGCGGCTCGGGCCCGGCCCCGACGATCCGCGCAGCGATCTCTACGCGATCGGCTGCATCGCCTACGAGCTGCTGACCGGCAAGCCACCGTTCACCGGGCCGCGGGTGCTGGTGATGGCGGCGCACATGCAGTCGGCGCCGCGGCCGCTCGGCGTGCGCCTGCCCGGCGTGCTCGACGTGATCGTGCAGCAGCTGCTCGCCAAGGATCCCGACGCGCGGTTGCAGTCGGGGCAGCAGCTGATGATCGCGCTCGAGCAGGTGCCCGGCTTCTCGCGCAAGATCCTGTTCGCGCCGCGCACCGGCGCCCTCGTCCTCGACGACGGCCGTCTCGAGATCCACGACGAGATCACGCTGCAGGACAAGACGCGCGCGCCGAAGATCATCGGCTACGCCGACACCGCGACGTCGCAGACCGACGAGGTCCGCGACGCGCTGTTCACCGCGCTCATCGAGCTGGCCGAGGAGACCGCCGATCGCCACTCCAGCGATCCGGCGCTGGCGCTGGCGCTGGTGCTGGTCGAGCGGGCCCGCGCCGATCGCGCGCGCTTCGTCGCCGATCGGACCCAGCTCGAGGAGCGCATCGCCCAGCAGGTGCAGTCGGTGCGCGAGCGCGAGGGCTCGCTGCGCTTCGCGATCGCCGAGCTGCGGTTCGAGCGCCAGCGCACCGATCCGCCGCCCGCGCCCGAGGCCGTCGCCGATCTCGACTTCCAGATCGCCGAGCTCGATCGCCGGGTCCGCGATCTGACGCTGTCGTTGCAGCACGAGCTGGCCGCCCTCGACGACCGCGGCATCGAGCTCGCCGCCGCCGAGCACGACACCGCGCAGCACTGGCTCGAGGCCCACGGCCGCGTCCGCGCCGCGCTCACCGATCGCCTCGCCACCATCGGCGCCGCCGCCGGC
>JAYTAJ010000658.1:0-3721 GCA_043737575.1 Myxococcales bacterium
TCGACGATCGCGCGGGCAGCCTCGTCCATCGGCACGTCGCCCTGATCGACGCCCATCCCCGAGAAGGCGATGACCTTGTACTGCTTCACGTCGGCGGCGATCAGCGCGGCGCGGGCGGCGCGGCGGACGTTCTCGGCGGGCACCTTCATGCCCGGCTCGACCATGATCGGCGCGTGGATGACGAACTTGCAGGGCAGGGTGCCCGCCCCGGTGATGATGGCGGCGCCGACCGCGATCGGCGCGCGCGCCATGGCGTCGTGCTGGATCGAGTCCCCACCGACGCGACGCAGGTGTCCCGCCGTCCCACCGCCCATGATCCCCATGGAATTCCCCGGGTTTACGATGGCGTCCACGGGTACTGTGGCCAGATCCGCGTTCGCGACATGCACCTGCATCAGCGCGACGACGCTAGCACGAGCCGAAACGGCAGATCAACTACGCGCAGGCGCGCTCGATCTCTTCGCCGGCCTTGCCGTCGGTCCAGCGCCGCGCGACAGCGACCTCCTTGACCATCAGCGTGCGGGCGGTCTCGAGCATGCGGCGCTCGCCGAAGGACAGCGCCTTCGACACCCGGAGGCGGGTCAGGTCGCGGAAGACCTCGGCGACGTCGAACAGCGAGCCGGTCTTGATCTTCTCCATGAACCCGCGGTAGCGACGGTTCCAGGTCTGCTTGTCGATGATGACGTCCGTATCGCGGAGGACCGCGAACATCTCGTCGACCTCGGTCGAGCTCGCGACCTCGCGGAGCCCGACCTGATCGGCCTTCTCCTTGGGCACCATGATCTGCATGCCGTTTTCGAGAACGCGGAGCACGTAGAACAAGAACGGCGATCCGGCGATCTGCTTGGTATCCACCCCGACCACCTCCACCACGCCGTGGGCCGGGTAAACCGCCATCTGTCCGATCTTGTAGGTCATCCGTGCTCTCTCCTCTTCCAGTCTACGTTCGCCCGTACAGGCACTCGGTAGCCCAGCAAGGCGGATGCCTTGCTCGCCAGGGGCGATCTCACTCGTGAGAACGCCAGGTTGATCCGTAGCCGGTCAGGCTAGCACAGTTCGCCTGCGCCAGCCTGTCTCGCTGGCGATCGGACTGGCCGGTGGGGAGATGGCGGGTGCTGCACCACACCGCGAGCAGGTCCACCGCTCTGCTAGCGTGAGCGGCGATGACTACTTGCGGACCATGCGGCGCAGCTCGTCGCCGCCGTCGTCGCGGATCGAGACCCGGATCGGCTCCTTCACGGTGCCGGCCCGGAAGTTCTTCATCCGCTCGATGACGCCGGCCGCGACCTCGACGCCGCGGGCCAGGAGCAGCATGCCGTCGGTGCGCATCAGATCCTCGGCGAGGACCATGCCGACCTGGAGCCCCGACAGCGGGATCTCCTTGATCATCTCGCGGGCGCGGTTGCCGTGGAGAACGACCAGCGCGTCGAGGATCGCCGGCTCGTACAGCTCGGCGCGCGACCGCAGGATCTCGACCGCGGCCTCGGCGGCGGTGCCCTGGGCCTCGAGCGCGTCGAAGTCGACCGCGAGGCGCAGGATCGCGGCGTCGCGGAACGTGGTGGTGCCGTCGGCCTGGGTGGCGCGGTTGGGCGGCCGGGGATACGCGGCGAGGATCGCGCGCACCGACTCGAGCCGCGGGATGTTGCCGAGCAGCTGCTCGGTGACGACCGGGACCCGCGCGACCATCTTCTGCTCGTCGAGGCCGAGCGGCTGGCCGTGGTACAGCTTCTCGGCGACCTCCGGCGGCAGCGTGATCGCGCCGAGCTGCGACAGCATCGCGGCGACGTCGGCCTGCCAGCGATCCTTGATCGCGAGCTGATCGAGCAGGCCGCTGACCCGCTGGCGGATGCGGGTGGCGCGGCCGAACGCGAGCGGGCTGGTGAGCGACAGGATGTCGGTCATCGCCTTGATGCAGCCGTGCAGCGTCTGCTCGAGCAGGACCTGCTCGGCGGTGATCAGGCGGTGCTGATCGACCGCGGCGTCGAGCGCGGCGATCAGCGACGCCGCCGGACACGGCTTGGTGAGGAAGCGGAAGATCTGGCCTTCGTTGACCGCGGCGATCGCGGCGCTCATGTCGGTCTGGCCGGTCAGGAGCAGGCGCACCGCGGTCGGCGCGACGCCGCGGGCCTTGGTGAGGAAGGTCGCGCCGTCCATCGCCGGCATGCGCATGTCGGAGATGATCGCGACCGGCATCGCCGGCATCGCCGCGAGCATCGCCAGGGCGGCGGCGCCGCTGGTCGCGACCGAGACGTCGAACTTGCGGAACAGGTTGGCCTTCAGGCCGTCGAGGACCATGGGCTCGTCGTCGACGCAGAGGATGCGGGGCTTCTCCATCACGCCGCCTCGCGGAGCACGAGATCGGCGTCGCGCAGGATGCCGGTGGCATGGCGGCGCCAGGTCGCGAGGCGTGGCCCGAGGGCGGCGACGACTTCGGGGGAGAGCGCGAACGGGCGGCGCAGCGTGACCGCGTCGGCCATCACCGCGGCGACGTGGACCGCGAGCACCACGTCGCTGTCGTCGTGCTCGATCCGGGTCGGCTCGTGGTGGTGGGCGACGGTCTCGACCAGCGTGGCCGGCAGGCCCCACACGCCGAGCAGGTAGGCGCCGACCTCGGCGTGGCTGATGCCGAACCGGGCGCGCTCGAGGGTGGTCAGATCGTCGGTGGCGGTGGCCGAGGCGGCGAGCACCGGGCCGTAGGCCTCGGTCGAGCCCAGCACCAGGAGCAGCATGCCGACGTCGCGCACCAGCGCCGCGGCGAAGGCGTCCGACGCCCGGGCCGGATCGGCGGCGAGGAACGCGCGCGCGAGGCGAGCGCCCAGCACCGCGCGCTCCTGGACCGCGGTGCTCGAGAAGCCGGGGCACGGCACGTCGGGCGCCCGCGAGAAGATGCCGACGGTGAGCGCGAGGCTGCGGATCATGTCGCTGCCGAGGTAGCCGACCGCGCGCTCGATCGACGACAGCGGCCGCGGCAGGCCGAAGAACGACGAGTTGACGAGCTGGAGGATCTTCGCCGCCATCGCGGGATCGCTGCCGACGATCTCGGCGATCTCGACGACGGTGGTGGTGGGCTTGGCGAGGGCGGCGACCAGGTTGACGTACAGCGACGGCACCGACGGCAGCTTGTCGACGCGGCCGACCATCTGCCGCAGCTCATCGCTGCGCAGGAGCTGGTGCAGCCCGCACACGCTGGCGACCACCTGTTTCAGCATCGCGGCCTCGCACGGCTTGGCGAGGAACTGGTGGGCGACGGTCATCGCCCGCGAGATCGCGTCGCGCTCGGCGTGACCCGACAAGACGATGCGGGTGGTCGCGGGGTAGCGATCGCGGATCGCGCCGAGCAGCTCGGTGCCGTCCATCTCGGGCATCCGCATGTCGGACACCACGACGTCGAACGGCTGCTGCTCGAACATCGCGAGCGCGGCGTGGCCGCCGAGCGCGAACGCCATGTCCCAGACCGGGCGCTGCTTGCGCAGCAGGTTCTTCAGGCCGTCGAGCACCTGTTGTTCGTCATCGACGAACAGGATGCGGCGGAGACGTGCGTCGGGAGTGGGAGAGGTGTCGCTGGCCACGGGGACTGATTCGTCCGGGGTGGCAGGTCGTCGAGGGGGCCTCGAACATTTCCGAGGGCGGCCGATCCGGCGACCCATGCGACGTGCGCCCCGGCCGCTGGTCATCGGGTTCTTGCTCCTCGTGGCCGCGGCGACCGCGACCGGCGGCCTGG
>JAYTAJ010000659.1:0-3721 GCA_043737575.1 Myxococcales bacterium
GTCGTCGTCGTCGCCCTCGTCGTCGTCGTCATCGGCGGCGAAGGCGACCTTGGGACCGAGCGCCCGGGTCAGCGGACCCAGGATGGGGAACAGACCGGCAGCGAGCCCGGCAATGAGGACCAGCGCTAGGCGCAGGTGACGCGTGCGATCGAGCATTTTCCCTTCCTCCGTCGCGAGGTTAGCCCCCGGCGGCGGCGCTTCGCAAGCGGCGGCCTCGCCGAAACGACGAAGGCGCCCCTCGTGAGAGCGGCGCCATCTCGATAGAAGCGAGACTAGGTGTAGCGAAGCGAGTCGGGCCGAGGCCCGACGTGATTCACTTCTTCTTCGCGGGCTTCTTGGCCGGGGCCTTCTTCGCGGGGGCCTTCTTGGCCGGCGCCGCCTTCTTCGCGGGCGCCGCCTTCTTGGCCGGGGCCGCCTTCTTCGGGGCAGCCGTCTTCTTGCGCTTGCTGCCGCCGACCTGGCGCTCCTTGCGCGCGATGTCGCCGTCGCCGTCGACGAAGTAGAGGTACTTGCCGTAGTCCATCTGGATCCCGGCCTGGACCAGGCGCGCGGCCTTGCCCTTCGGCTCGCCCGGCTTCTTGCGCGGCACGGCCCAGATGTCGCCGTTCTTGACGTAGTACATCAGGTCGTTCTCACGCTTGATGCCAGCCTTGTGAACCTTCTCTGCAGCAGCCATTGTCAGTCCCTCCCGATAGGGTGGTGATTGGTGATCCCTCGCCCGAATGGTGCTGGAGGGATTGCGCGGACGCTACGGAGGGGGTCTGACATCGAATCCTCGACGGAGGCTCGACGGAGGCGTGGCGCGTCCTCGTCGAGGCCGCGGATCGCGGAAAATCCTCGTCGGTAACACCCGGTTTTCTCGACGAGAAATCGCGCTGCGCTGAACGGGTGCGCAGTCCCCGTCGACGATTCGAAAATCTTCGTCGAGGAATCCGCGATCACCGCTTGCCGCAGACGAGGATCTGGCTCTCCGACCCCGGTCCGAGGGGGCCGCCGCCGAAGTCGCCGTAGCGATCGAGCATGCGCAGCCCGGCGTGGGCGACGAGGCCCTCGAGCTCGGCGGGGAAGAACTTCCGCTGCGACAGGATCACGACGTCCTCGTCGCCGCCGACCGGCTGGTAGTAGAGGCGGATGATCGCGATCTGGCTGACCGGATCGTAGTCGTGGTTGGTCGTGTAGATGGTCTGCTGCCCCGTCGTCGGGTGGGTGAAGCGAGTGCGCGACCACCGCCGCCCCGGATCGCGCGCGAGCCAGCCGGGGTCGGGGAGCTGGACGTCGAAGGCGAAGCGCCCGTCGGGGCCGAGGTGACGCTTCACCGCCTTCAGGCAGACGTCGACCTCGACCCGCGTGTAGAGGTGCTCGAGGACGTTGAACGCGGCGATGATCAGGCCGAACCGGCGCCGCACCGCGAAGTCGCGCAGGTCGCCGCGCCAGGGCGTGATGCGGGCCGCCACCGCGCGGGGCAGCCGAGCTCGCCGCGCCTCGAGCCCGGCCAACATCGTGGCCTCACTATCGAGGGCGATCACCTCGTGGCCGGCCCGGGCCAGGGCCGCGGTGACCCGGCCGGTGCCGCAGCCCAGCTCGAGGATCCGGCCGGGGCCGCCGAGCACGCGCTCGGCCAGCTCGACGTAGAAGCCGACGTCGTCGCGGCGGCGGCGGTACTCGTAGTCGTAGAGCGCGGCGTCGCGGTAGTGCTCGTGGGCGCCGAGCGAGACCGCGTGGCCGCGATCGCGGGCGAGGTGCGCGCGGTCGGGCTTCACGACGCGGGCGCGGCCGCCGCGGCCTCGTCGGGCCGTCGCCGCCGTCCACCGCGCCGCCGCCGCCGCCGCTTCTTGCCGCCGTCGCCGTCGCCGTCGCCCTCGCCGTCGCCATCGTCGCCGTCGTCGTCGCTGCCCGCCAACAGCGGGACCTCGCCGCCCCGGGCCGCGGTCAAGAGCGCGTCGAGCTGGATCGCGTCCTCGAGCGACTCGCGGCCGCCGCCGCCGGCGTCGAGCGGCTGGTTCTTGGCGCGGGCCGCGGCGACGCGGCGCAGGCCGAACAGCGCGTAGCGGATGCGCTCGGCGTCGCGGCGCGCGACGTTCAGCTGATCGATCAGCGGCTGCGACAGCTCGATGACCGCCTGGTGGGCCTCGCCCGGACGCAGGCTGGGCGCGGTGACGGTGTCGGCGACGAACGGCGCGATCAGCGCCGCGATCATCAGCGCGTTGGCCGGCTCGGCGCCGCGCTTCACCAGCGCGTCCAGATGATCGAGCATCCCCCAGGCCAGCGTCCGGCGGCGCTGCAGCTCGACCGGGTCGGCCAGGAAGCTGACCTGCATCGGCGGGCGGCGGGCCTGGGCCGGCAGCTCGTCGGACCACACCCGATGCCAGGCGCGCTCGTCGGCGTCGAGGTCCTCGTCGTGCCATCGCGCAGCGGCAGCGAGGTCGGCCGGCTCGGCGTCGGCGCCAGGCGCGTCGTAGAGCGAGGCCAGGAACGGCGACAGCACGTCGAGCGTGCCGGTCTCGATCGTCAGCTCGATCGAGCGGCGGGCCGCGGCGCCGCGCAGGAGGCGGTAGACCTCCTCGACGACGCGGGGCGGCGCGCTCTTGCGGATCTCGCCGCGCTGGCGCAACAGCGCCGCGTAGGTCGCGGGCTCGATCGTCAGATCGCAGCGGGCCGCGAACTTGATCGCGCGCAGGATGCGGATCGGATCCTCGCGGAACCGGACGTCGGGATCGCCGATGGTCCGGACCATGCGGGCCTCGAGGTCGGCGAGGCCGTCGACGTGATCGATCACGTCGTCCTTCTCGACGTCGTAGAACAGGCCGTTGATCGTGAAGTCGCGGCGGCGGGCGTCCTCGGTCTCGGTGCCGAACACGTTGTCGCGGCGGATCAACAGATCGCCGTCGTCGCCGTCGTCGTCCTCGCGCGGGTTGGCGCGGAAGGTCGAGGTCTCGATGATCTTCGGGCCGAAGAAGACGTGGGCGAGGCGGAATCGCCGACCGATGATGCGGCAGTTGCGGAACAGCGCGCGCACCTCGTTGGGCGTGGCGCTGGTCGCGACGTCGAAGTCTTTCGGCGTCAGGCCGAGGAGCAGGTCGCGGACACAGCCGCCGACCAGGTAGGCGGCAAAGCCGGCCTTGGCGAGGCGTCGCACCACCCGCTCGGCATCCGCGTCGATCAGCGCGTGGTCAAGCGCGGGCATCCAAGGCCTGGGTAGCACGTCAGCGGATCGGGGGGCAAGGAAGCGCCTGGCTTGGGCATCGCGGCAAAAAAAAACCGCCGCGGGGGAAACCGCGCCCGCCCCACGGAAAGCGGCTGCGCGCGCCGAATCCACTGCGCGCAAAAAAAAACCGCAGCGACCGGGGGGACAGTCTGCTGCGGGAGCCAGCGAACGCCGAAGCGTGCGGCTGCGCTAATTGATAGTGTGGAACTCGATCCTCGGCAACAAGAAATCCATCGTTACGGCAAAACAGAGACAGAAATAGCATTCAGCGATACCCAAACGGCCCTGATCTGAAATTTTCCTAGCGCAAATCTCAATAGTTACGGGGCGGCTGTTCGTTCCAGTGAGACTGGAAAACGTGTCCACCGCGCCTGCCTCACTGCGGTTCCAGCTTCACCAGGCCCCATGGATCGAAGTACGGGGGCGCATCCGCGGCGAGCCGCAGCGCGCCGTCGCCGATCAGCGGGCTGTAGCCGTTGGCGGTGACCATGACCGTGTACGTCCCGGGCGCGGGCA
>JAYTAJ010000660.1:0-1536 GCA_043737575.1 Myxococcales bacterium
GACCGTCGAGCGGGCGAGCGCGCCTAGCCGGTAGCACTGGTCGTGGTCAGCGTCCTCGGAAGCGAGGCGCTTCGACAGCGCGGCGTTGGCGTCGCGCAGGCCTTCGATCTCGGTGCGCAGCGCGGCGATCATGGCGGTGGTCTCGTCGAGGTCGGACGCCGCGGACTTCCCGTAGCTGTTGAGCGTCTCGCAGACGCGCACGACCTCGTCACGGTCGAGCGGCTTCGCTTCGTGATCCACGATGCGGCCGACGCTCCAGAGCTTGGTCGCGACGTTGAGAACGGGGGCGTAGATGGGCATGGTGGTCATTCCTTGCCGTCGAGGACGGCGGTCAGGCGCTCGTCGGCGAGGCCGGCGTCGCTGTTACGGATGTGGTCGATGGCGTCGCGGCAAGCGGCGGTCAGCGCACCGATCCGCGCCCGCAACCGCTCCTCGCTCTCCCGCCTCGCTCGCACCGTCGCAGCGGCGTGGCTCGCACGGGACTCGGCGATCCCCTCGGCGAGAGAGGCGCGGTCGCGGATGGTGCGGATCTCGGCGAGGAGAGATGGCGCGGCGTTGCGGAGGGCGACGATGCCCCCGGCGTCCATGGGCCATGCCTCGTCGCCGTCCACGGCCGTGATCTCGTAGAGGTCGTGGCGGGTTCCGTCGGTGGCGACCTGCGCCGTGTCGATGCAGAGGCGCTTGGACGACCACATCCACGGTGCGGCCGACATCGATCCGGTCGCCGCCTCCAGCGCGGCGAGATCCAGCGGCGCCCGCTCGGGCGCGGTGGGGCGGTCGACGATGGCGTCGCAACACTCGTCGCTGTCGGGCAGCGTCAGCCCGCCGTGGCCGTCGCACGCGGGTCGTCCGTTGACGAACCAACGAGGGTCGGCGGGGTCGGCGCACCCGGGCCAGCAGCAGATCGTGGTCATCGGTCAGACTCCTTCGCCGCGCTGGTCGCGGGCGTGGTGGTTGCGGCGCGAGCGAGAACGGCCACGACGGCGCGGCCCTCGGCGGTGATGGCGTAGCTGTAGGCGCCGGTTCGGCGCATCGGCGTGACCAGCCCGGCCCGCTCAAGGCCACGCAACGCGTTGGCGTCCTGGCTTCCGCTCACGAGGATGCGGTCGCTTCCGACGTGCTCCTCGTAGACGTTCGGAACGAAGTAGCGGGCGAGCGATCCGTCCGGCTTGAACTCGGTGCGCTGATCGACGAGGCGAAGCAGGATGCGCGTGCGCGGCTTCATCTTGCGCGCGAGGCGCTCGACCGCCGTCACTCGCCCCGCCCTTCCGCCTGCGCGAACGCGACGAGGAACACGCCGAGGTCGCGCAACGTCGCGAGCGTGTCGATGCGGACCGTTCCGATCTCGGATCGATCAGACCAGTCGTGCTGCGTCGTCAGCACGTAGTTGCCGTGCTCGTCGCGATCGACGCGGGCGAACGGCGGCGGGATCACCTCACCCGGGACCGCGGCGATGGCGGCGTTGATCCCGCGGGCGATGGTGCGGAGTGCGGACTCGGCGGCGAGCTGGGC
Organism: Myxococcales bacterium; assembly: GCA_043737575.1. Taxonomy (GTDB): domain Bacteria; phylum Myxococcota_A; class Polyangia; order Haliangiales; family Haliangiaceae; genus UBA2376. The sequence continues at coordinate 1,513 of JAYTAJ010000660.1, forward strand.
GGCATCGGCCGAGTCGGCGACACC
>JAYTAJ010000661.1:0-1536 GCA_043737575.1 Myxococcales bacterium
GCCGCGAGCACCCGATCGATGCCCTCGATCCGCTCGGCGGTCAGGTACGGCGCCAGCGCGGCGATCACCGCGTCGCTGCCGTGACGCACGATCAGATCGTCGATCGCGTCGCCGCGCGGGGGCGGTACCTCGTGCGGGCCGATCAGGCGGACGCGCCGCTGGTGAGTGTCCTTGCGCATGCGGTGGCCTCAACTGCCACAATCTGGTCCGGCCGTCCACCCCGACCAAGATCCGCGCGAACCGTGTTGCAGCCGTGACATGCCGGTTCGCGATCCTGCCCCACGCTTCGCTCCGTGCATCGCGAAGATCTGCTCCGTGAGCTCGAGCCCGTCGCGGCTCGCCTGTTCGAACGTCATCGCGCCGCGACCCGCGAGTGGTACCCGCACGAGCATGTGCCGTATCGCCGCGCCCGCGACTTCGTGCCCGGCGAGACCTGGGATCCGTCGCACACCGACTGCGATGGCGCGGTCCTGTCCGACGCGGTCCGCAGCGCGCTGTTCGTGAACGTCCTCACCGAGGACAACCTGCCCTACTACTTCAACGACATCTCGCGGATGTTCGGGGTCGACAGCACCTGGGGCCAGTGGGCGCGGTGGTGGACCGCCGAGGAGGGCCGCCACGCGATCGTCCTGCGCGACTACCTCACGGTGTCGCGCGCGATCGATCTGCGCGAGCTCGAGCGCGCCCGCATGATCCAGGTCTCGGGCGGCGACGCGCCCGCGCCGGCCGGGCCCCACGAGGGCTTCGTGTACCTGTGCCTGCAGGAGCTGGCGACCCGCATCAGCCACCGCAACACCGGCGCCTTGGTCGGCGATCCGGTCGCCAAGGACGTGATGGGGCGGATCTCCTTCGACGAGAACCTCCACTACCTGTTCTATCGCGACTGCACGACCGCGGCGCTCGAGCTCGATCCGTCGGGCATGGTCGAGGCGATGGCCGAGGTGGTCTTGAACTTCAAGATGCCGGGCAAGGGCATCCCCGACTTCGAGCGCCACTCGCGCGCGATCGCCGCCGCCGGCATCTACGATCTGACGATCCACCACGATCAGATCCTGGTGCCGATCGTGATGCGCCACTGGGGCCTCACCGAGCTGACCGGGCTGTCCGACGACGCCGAGCGCGCCCGCGACAAGATCGTGAAGCACGTCGGCCGCATCGGCCGCATCGTGGCGCGGCTGGCCGAGCGCCGCAGCCCGACCGCCGTCGCGGTCTAGCATTTCCGAGCACCCGGTGGGTGGCGCGCGCGATCGCGCCACGGTCGGACAGGGGGCCGTGGTTCGAGCACTGACGTGACCGCTCGGACGGGGGCCGTGGTTCGAGCACTGCGCTTCGCGACGATCGGCCGCGTTGCGTCGCGGCGCCGCGTCGGGTACAGACGGGGCGTGCTGCGCTCCGCCGTGATCGTCCTCGGCCTCGCCGTCGTCGCCCCGCTGGCCGGCGACGCCGTGGTCGCCACCGCGATCGCGCAGCCGCACCCGTCGGGCTACGCGCCGCCCGAGCCGCCGCCGCCCGCGAGCGTGATGCGCCAGCGCGAGC
>JAYTAJ010000662.1:0-3720 GCA_043737575.1 Myxococcales bacterium
GCCAAGGCCCGCAGCTTCGCCAGAATGGCGCCGGCCGAGAAGGCAGCGCTGGTGCGCGCGTGCATGCCGCGCATCGCCGACTGCGCCGAGGCCTGGGCCGCGACCGGCAGCAAGGCCAAGCGGCTGACCGGCGCCCACCAGGCCGAGGAGTGGATCTCCGGGCCGCTGCCGACCTTGCGGCTGGCGCGGCTCCTCGGCGACAGCCTCGACGCGATCGCCAAGAGCGGCCGGCCGCCGCTCGGCGTCGGCGGCTGCACCCGCGCCGACGGCCGGGTCGAGATCGAGGCGTTCCCGGTCAGCACGATGGACCGCGTCGCGTTCCTCGGCTTCAAGGGCAGCGTGCTGCTGCAGGCCGGCATCGATCGCGCCGAGGCGGCGCAGCGCCAGGCCAGCTTCTATCGCCAGCGCGATCCCGAGGGCGGGGTGTCGCTCATCCTCGGCGCCGGCAACGTGTCGTCGATCCCGCCGATGGACGTGCTGTCGAAGCTGTTCGTCGAGGGCTTCGTCTGCCTGCTCAAGATGAACCCGATCAACGAGTGGAGCGGGCCGATCCTCGAGCGCGCGCTGGGCCCGCTGATCGAGCGCGGCTTCCTGCGCATCGTCTACGGCGGCGCCGACGTCGGCAAGTACCTCGTCGAGCACGACGGCGTCGACGACGTCCACATCACCGGCTCCGATCACACCCACGATCGTATCGTGTGGGGACCGCCCGGCCCCGAGCGCGCGCGGCGCCAGGCCAGCGGCGAGCCGCTGCTCGCCAAGCCGATCTCGAGCGAGCTCGGCAACATCAGCCCGGTCGCGATCGTGCCGTACGACTACGGCGACGGCGAGCTGGCGTTCCTGGCCGCCAACGTCGCGACGATGATCACCAACAACGCGTCGTTCAACTGCAACGCCGCGAAGGTGATCGTGACGTCGCGGAGCTGGGCCCAGCGCGACGCGTTCTGGGGGCTGCTCGGTCGCGAGCTGGCGGCGACGCCGGCCCGCACCGCGTACTACCCGGGCGCGTTCGATCGCTACCGCCGCCTCACCACCGGCCGCGACCTCGTGATCCCGGGCGGCGCCGGCGACGGCGAGCTGCCGTGGACGATCGTGAAGGAGGTCGACGCCAGCCGCACCGACGACGACGTGTTCCGGGTCGAGCCGTTCTGCGGGATCGTGTCCGACGTGCCGCTCGGCACCGCCGATCCGGTCGAGTTCCTCGCGACCGCGACCCGGTTCTGCAACGACACGCTGTGGGGCACGCTCAACGCGGCGATCATGATCCACCCCAAGCTCGAGAAGGACCCGACGGTCGGCGCCAGCCTCGACCGCGCGATCACCGAGCTGCGCTACGGCACCGTCGCGGTCAACCACTGGCCCGCGCTCGGCTACGGCGTCGGCTCGCTGCCGTGGGGCGGCCACCCGTCGGCGTCACTGCGCGACATCCAGAGCGGCCTCGGCTGGGTCCACAACACGTTCATGCTCGAGGGCATCGACAAGGCGATCCTGCGCGGCCCGCTGGTGGTGCGGCCGCGGCCGCTGTGGTTCACCGGCAACCCCAAGGCGGTGGCGGTGGCGCGCCGCATGATCCGCCAGGAGCTGTCGCCGAGCTGGACCAAGCTGATCGGCGTCGTCGGCGCCGCCGTGCTCTGATGCTAGAGTGTCGATCGTGCATGCACGCTTCCTGTCTCTGGCGTTGGTGACGGCATGTGTCGCGGGCTGTCCGTCGCCGAAGGGGCCGGCCGAGCCGAAGGTGCTCACTGCCAAGCAGATCGTCGCGCAGTCCAAGCCCGCGATCGTCCGCATCGAGACCGGCAATGATCGGATGGGCACCGGCTTCGTGATCGACAGCGCGGGCGTGATCGCGACCAACCTCCACGTCGTGGTCGGCGCCAAGCAGATCCGCATCCGGCTGCTCGACGGCTCGGTGCTCGAGGTCGGCACCGTCCTCGCGATGGATCCGAACCACGACCTCGCGCTGATCCAGGTGACGCCGAAGACGCCGATGCCGGCGCTGGTGCTCGGCGACAGCGATCAGGTGGCGGCGGGTGATCCGGTGCTGGCGATCGGCAACCCGCTCGGTGTCCTCGACTACACCGTCAGCGACGGGCTCATCGCCGCGGTGCGCGAGGTCGCGCCCGACGTGACGCTGCTCCAGATCTCGGCGCCGATCTCGCAAGGGTCGAGCGGCGGCCCGCTGTTCAATCCGTTCGGTGAGGTGATCGGGGTGTCGACCGCGATCTTCACCGAGGGCCAGAACCTGAACTTCGGCGTGCCGTCGAACTACGTGCGCGCGCTGGCGGCGGCGAAGACGCCGATGACGATGGCGCAGTTCGCCGAGCTGACCGGGCCGAAGGAGTCGGAGCTGAACGGCGTGAAGATCTCGCGCCAGGTGCCGAGCCATCCGCTCGCGATCTTCGACGGCTGCGACGAGGTCGCGATCGGCGAGGCGGTGCGCGCGGTCGGCGAGGCGATCGAGCTCGGCGCGCCGCTCTACAACCAGGGCAACCACGAGGCGTGCTTCCGGATCTACGAGGGCGCGTCGGCCAAGCTCGAGCGTGAGTCGACCTGCCGCGGTGTCCGCGATGCGTTCGCGGTCGGGCTGAAGCGCGCGACCGGGCTCGGCACGCCGACCGCGCGGGCGTGGGCGCTGCGCGACACCTTCGACGGCCTGATCGAGGTCGCGGTGCGGTGGAAGCAGCAGTCCCAGGCGCTGCCGTCGTTGACCTCGCCGAAGCCGTGATCGCGTACCTGTTCGACATCGACGGCACGCTGGTGCGAGCGGGCGGGGCCGGCAGTCGCGCGCTGGCGGCGGTGATGCAGGCCCGCTACGGCGTCGCCGACGCCGCCCGCGGCATCGGGTTCGCCGGCCGCACCGACGGCTGGATCGTCGACGAGCTGATCCGCGCCGCGCTCGGCCGCGCGCCCGCGGCGGGCGAGGCCGACGCGATCCTCGCCGCGTACCTCGCCGAGCTCGACGCCGAGCTCGAGCGGCGGCCGACGCTGGTGGTGCTGCCCGACGCCGATCGCGTGCTCGGCTGGCTGGCGGCGCGGCCCGAGGTGCGGCTCGGGGTCGCGACCGGAAACGTCGCGGCGGCGGCGCGGATCAAGCTGGCGCGGGCCCGGCTCGATCGTCACTTCACGTTCGGCGGCTACGGCTGCGATTCGATCCAGCGCGCCGAGCTGGTGGCGCGCGCGATCAGCCGCAGCGGCCATGGCGCGGGCGACACCGCGGTCGTGGTCGGCGACACCATCCACGACGTCGCCGCGGCCAAGGACTGCGGTGCGCTGTGCGTGGCGGTGACGACCGGCGGCGACACCCGGGCGACGCTCGAGGCCGCGGGCGCCGACGTGGTGTTCGACGGCCTCGCGCCGATCTGCGGGTGGCACGCCGCGCGGTTCACCTGAGCTACGCGGTGCGGACGACGATCGGCTGACCGTCGTCGACGAACGCCAGCGACGCCGAGTTCAGGCAGTAGCGCTCGCGGGTCGGCGGCGGGCCGTCGGGGAAGACGTGGCCGAGGTGGCCGTCGCAGCGCTGGCACCGGATCTCGGTGCGGCGCATGCCGTGGCTGTCGTCGACGATGGCCGCGACGTGGGCGCGATCGAACGGCGCGAAGAAGCTGGGCCAGCCCGTGCCCGACTCGAACTTCGCGCTCGAGCGGAACAGCGGCAGCCCGCACAGCCGGCAGGTGTAGACGCCGTCGCGCTTGTTGTCGAGGAACACGCCGCAGCCGG
>JAYTAJ010000663.1:0-3720 GCA_043737575.1 Myxococcales bacterium
GGACAGGCCTTGACGGGCGCGGATGGGAGGGGCGACGCTCGACTCATGAGGTGGGTCGCGCGGGCGACTTCCGCGCGAGGCGCTCGGCTGAGGCTCGACGCGCCGTGAGCAAATCTCGCGGGGAGCCGCTCGTTCAAGGGATGCGTGCCCGTGACCGACGTCAGGATCGTGAGGCCGTGGAGGCGGGCGCCCGGGAGGTTGGCCGCGGCATCGTGAGGGCCGCGGGCCGCGACTACCGCGGCGCTGACAACGACGGAACCTCGCGACCGGACGGCCGCGACGCGGGGAACGCAATGCAGGCGGAGGCGGAGCGGCTGGCCGCGCAGTGTCGCGGCGACGTGCGGCAGTTCGTCGCGACGATCGCCGGCCTGACGGGGGAGTGGCTCGAGGCGGTCATGGCCGCGGCGCAGCGGCTCTACGGCAACGGGTTCGTCGCCGCCGCGGACCAGGCGCGGCAGGTCGGGGGCGAGGTCACGGTCGGCGAGGATGGCGTGACCACGCGGTCGACCAGCACGGCCGGCGGCAACACGATCGGCGGGCGCACCGAGGCGACCACGACCGTCGGCAAGGACGGCTACGACAACGCGCAGCGCGTCGAGGTGCACGTCGGCGGCGGGCGCGTGGGACACGACGGCAGCACCCACGTCGGCGCGGACGGCGTGTCGATGCGCAACACGTTCGCCGTGGGCGGCAAGCAGGTTACGTTCGGTGGGTCGCTCGACGGCAACACGCTGGGCGACGGCGTCGCGGCCGGTCAGGCCGAGGCCGGTCGCTTCGCAGCGGCGCGGGCCACCACCTCGGGCAAGCTGGCGTTCGTGATCCAGCGCGCGGGGCAGCTCGCCGACGCTGGCTTCCCCGCGCTGTCGAACGCGCTGAAGCGCTATTACGACATCTGCCTGCGGACCATCGAGACCGTCGCCGCCGCGCACGGCTCGTCGGGCGGGTCGTCGCTGCCCATCGTCGAAGAGTCGCTGCTCATCCTCGCTCGGTTCGACGAGATCACCGACGCGATGTGTGGCGTTGCCGACGCCGCGATCCGCCGCGGGGCCCGCGCGGTGGAGGCCGCGCTCGCCAGCGCGATCGAGGTCGGGCGCCGCGCCGACGAGCTGCAGGGCAAGACCGCCGCGTTCGTCGAGCACAACCGGCCGAAGCTCGATCGAGCGGCCGACGCCGCGGAGTGGGAGCAGATCGGCTCCCTCGCGCAGCTCCTGACCACCGTCTTGGGGGTGACGCGCGATGTCTTGGTCGTGGTCGAGGCCTGCTGCGCCGCCGCGCCGCTCGGACCGGTTGCCTCGAGCCTCCGCGCCGCGGCCACCGTGGTGGGCGACGCCATGACCGAGGCGCAGGCCGCCGCGGCGCTGGTGTCGGCGCAGGCCGCGAGCGCGGCCGCTGCCGCGCTGTCAGCCGCGGGCGGGGCGGCTGGCACGGTGACCGACGCGCTGGGCGAGGACGCCGACCAGGCGGGCGACGCGGTCAATGACGGTGCCGACGCGGCGGGCGACGTCTGGCGCAACACGTTCGGCTGAGTGCTGCGCGCGACCCTCTCGCGAGCGCGCTCGACGATCGCCGCGAGCCTCGACGTGATCGGATCAGCGGAACGCGTTGGCCCAGATGTTCGTGCGCGTGCCGTCGGACTGCGACCAGACCGCGGTGGCGTTGCCGGCCGAGTCGAGCGCGATCTGCGCGGTGGTGGCGCTGCCCGCGTCGCTGGTCTCGATCAAGGTGGCGGTCCCCCAGCCCGACGCGGGCACGAAGTGATTGGCCCAGAGGTCGGTGCGGGTGCCATCCAGTTGCTCCCAGACCGCGACGGCCTCGCCCGACGCGGCGACCGCGATCTGCGGCGCGTAGGCGGAGCCCGCGTTGCTGGTCGCGATGAGCGTGGGCGTGCCCCAGCCAGTGCCCGGCACGTAGCGATTGGCCCAGAGGTCGTCGCGGCTGCCGACGGTGCCGACCGCGTGGGCCCAGACCGCGATCGCGTTGCCCGCGGGATCGACCGCGATCTGCGGGAAGGTCGCGGCGCCGGTGTCGTTGGTCTCGATGAGGGTCGCGCTGCCCCAGCCGGAGCCGGCCACGAAGCGGTTGCTCCAGATGCTGAAGCGCGTGCCGTCGTGCTGGTGCCAGACCGCGGTCGCGTTGCCCGCGAGATCGACTGCCACCTTGGGATCCATCGCGATACCAGCATTGGCGGTCTCGATGAGCGTGGCAGTCCCCCAGCCCGAGCCGGAGACGTAGCGATTGGCCCAGACGTTGGCGCGGGTGCCGTCGGATTGGCGCCAGACCGCGGTGGCGTTGCCGGCGGCGTCGACGGCGACCTGCGGGAAATCGGCGCTTCCGGCCTCGTCGGTCTCGATGGCCCCGGCGGGGCCCCAGCCGGTGCCGGGCACGAAGCGGTTGCTCCAGGTGTCGTCGGCGTGCTTCCAGACAGCGATCGCGTTGCCCGAGGCGTCGACCGCCACCTCGGGGTACTGCGCGAGGTCGCCGTTGTCGGTCTCGACGATGGTCGCCGCGCCCCAGCCGCTGGCAGGGACAAAGCGCCGGGAGTAGATGCTGGCGTTGCCGCCGCCCGACTGTTGCCAGACCGCGGTGACATTGCCCGACGGATCGACCGCAGCCCGAGGGTAGATCGCGTAGCCGGCGTCGTCGTGCTCGAGGAGCGCGTCGGTGCCCCACCCCGAGCTGGCGACGAAGCGGTTGACCCGGACGTTGTGGCGGCCGTTGGTCGCTGAGTGCCACCAGACCGCCGTGGCGTTGCCATTCGAGTCGACGGCGACCTGTGGGTCGTTGCCCCCGCCCGTGTTGTCGGCCTCGATGAGCACCGCGGTGCCCCACGCGCGCGGGCCGGCCGCGTCGGCGGGAGCGTCCACGCCGGCGTCGATCGCGATCGCGCCATCCACGGCGGCGTCGACCGCGGCGCCGTCGGTCGCGTTCATGGCGTCCGCTGAGCTATCACCTTCGCCACAGTCACCGAAGATGCAGCCCGAAAACGTCAACAAGCCGCCTACGAACAGTGTCCCTGTCAGACTGCGCATGATCTCTCCGGATCGTTGTTGTCGCTCAGCGGTACGCTGGATCCAGACCGCGACGGCGTTGCCGGACGGTCGACCGCGACCTGGGGATCGTCCGCGGCGCCGACGTCGCTGGCCTCGAGCAGGGTGGCGGTGGCCCATCCAGTGCCCGGCAAGAAGCGCGTGGCCCAGATGCTCGAGCGCGTGCCGTCGGATTGGTCCCACACGACGGTCGCGTCCCCGAGGCCGCACAGCCCGATCACCAGCGCGCTCGTCGCCCTCATGGGAGGAAGGAGTAGCGCCCCCTGGAGTTTGCTCACCGATAGGTCTTCACCGACAATGTGGCGTGGAACCCGGGGATCACGCCGCGCTGATCGACCGCTATGCGGCGCTGATCCGCTCGGCGATCGGCCGGGTCGCCGGAGCGCGGGCCGCCGACATCGGGGACGACGTGGTCCAGCGCGTCACGAGCGCGCTGTGGAAACGCCTGCGCGGTGAGCAACCCATCGATCACCCCGCCTCTTACATCTACAGATGCGCGATCCGCGAGGCACTCCGTGAGCTCGATCGGCTGGGTGACACCGACAACGTCGTGCTCGACGATCAGCTTCCCGACCGGGCGCCGGATCCCGAGACGCTGCTGCGCGCCCGCCAGCTCGGCGGCGCGGTCGAGCGCTGCCTCGACGCTCTCCCGGCCGATCGCGCGCAGGCCGTG
>JAYTAJ010000664.1:0-3719 GCA_043737575.1 Myxococcales bacterium
AGGCCGAGCCGCAGCCACGACCACGACCATGCGCGGCGCGGCGGCGTGGCGGCGGCGGCGAGGACGCGGGTCTGCCAGCCCGGCGGTGGCCGGCGATCGGCATGGACGGTGGCGAGGGCGCGCTCGACGCGGCGGAGCGCGCGCAGCGCGTCGCCGCAGTCGGTGCAGGTGGCCGCGTGATCCAGATCGGTGGATCGGCCGGGATGATCACAGCTCGTCGTCACAGGCGTCCTCCGGTCCGGGCCTCGATGCACGCGCGCAGCACCAGGAGCGCGCGCAACACGCGCTGCTGGATCGTGCCGCTGCGCTCGCGCGACAGATCGCCGATCGCGGCGTAGGTGAAGCCGTCGTGAAAGTGCAACAGCACCGCGGTGCGCGCGGCGGGTGCGAGGGTGTGCAGGCACTGCTCGAGCGCGGCGCCGACCTGGTGATCGGCGAGGACCCGATCGGGGCCGCGGCCGGTCGCCTCGCGCTCGGGCGCGTCGTCGACCTCGCGCTTCTCGCGGCGACGGCGGCGGCGCAGCTCGTCGAGACAGCGGTGGCGCGCGATGCCGAACAGCCAGCCGACGATCGTCGAGCGGCGCTCGAACCGCGCCAGGCCGTGGAACGCCTCGAGGAAGACCTGCTGCTGCAGGTCGTCGGCCGCGGCGTCGTCGCGCACCATGCCCCAGATGAAGCGGTAGATCGCGTCGCCGTGACGGGTCATCAACAGCCCGATCGCGCCGCGGTGATCGGCCGCGGCGATCGCGGCGACGACGTCGGCGTCGGGATCCGGCGCGGCCCGCGGTGGCGACGCGTCGACGAACGCGAGCGGCGCGTCCGCGGTGGAGGTCGCATCGAAGGAGGTCATCGCCTCTACGGCGTCCGGACCTCCGCGATCCATACGCGCGCGCCGCCGATTCGTTCGTCAGTTGATGAGCGTCCACGTGTACGTCAGCCCGGCGGTCAGCGACACGCCCGACGGGGTCTGCCAGTACAGACCGCCCAAGGCCTCGGTGCGGAAGTGGTAGCAGCCGGGCGGGATGCCGTTGACGGTGAAGCTGCCGCCGCTCGGCGCGATGGTGAACGCGCCGAGCAGATCGGCGCCCCACGACGACGCGCTGCAGGTCTTGACGTAGAGGTAGTACATCCGCGACGACGAGTTGTTGACGACGCGCAGCGTGGCGGCGCAGTCGCTGGCGCAGGTGCTGGCCTCGCCGGTCTCGCACACCTGGTTGCCGCAGGTCGTGCAGTCGCTCGGACAGCCGGTCGGCTCGCCGACCTCGCACTGATGGTTGCCGCACACCGTGCAGTCGGTCGGGCAGTTGCTGGGCTCGCCGAGCTCGCACACGCCGTTGCCGCAGGTCGTGCAGTCGCCGGGACAGCTGGTCGGCTCGTTGAGCTCGCACACGCCGTTGCCGCACACGATCGGCGGGCCGTCGGGCGGCGCGTCGGGGACGCCAGCGTCGACATCGACGTCGTCGTCATCGTCGTCGTCGTCGACGACGTCATCGCCGGTCGAGGTGGTGCAGCCTGGGCCGTGGGCGAGCAGGGCGAGGAGGAACAAGAAGATGGAGAGCGCGCGAGTCGTCATGGTCTGTCCTTCGAGATGGGTTTGACCAGACGGCGCCCGACCCGCGCGATCGATACGCGTGATCGGCGATCGACAAACCGCGTATCGATCGGCCGCGCTCGATCGCTTCTCGATCATGCAACCCAAGCGCTCGATCATCATCACCGCTCTCGTCTCCGCGCTCTGATGGAGCTGCTCGCCGGCCAGAGCCTGGCCGATCGGCTCGACGACGGGCCGCGCCTCGGGCTCGGCGCCGCGGTGATCCTGGCGCGCCGCATCGCGCTCGGGTTGATGGCGGCCCACGAGCACGGCGTCGTCCACCGCGACGTCAAGCCCGACAACATCTTCCTGGTGCGCGACGGCGACGGCGGTCCGGTCGAGCAGGTGAAGCTCCTCGACTTCGGCATCGCGCGCTTGTTCGAGGCCGGCCGCGCGCTGCGCCACACCACCACGGGCACGGTGATGGGGACGCCGCTGTACATGTCGCCCGAGCAGTGCCGCGGCGCCGCCGAGTGCGACCACCGCAGCGATCTGTACTCGCTCGGCTGCGTGGTCTTCGAGATGCTCACCGGCGATCGGCCGTTTTGCGGCGACAGCATGGGCGAGCTGCTGCTCGCGCACCTGACCGTGCCCGCGCCCGACGTGCGGACGCTCGCGCCCGAGGTCCCGGCCGACGTCGCCAGCATCGTCGACTGGTTGCTCGCCAAGGATCCGGCGCATCGCCCCGAGCACGCGAGCGCGCTGGTCGCCGCCCTCGGCGACGTGATCGATCGTCACGGCTTCGATCGGCGATCGTCGGCGATGCCGGTCGCGTGGCCGCCGCGCGGCACGCCGACCACGCTGGTCACCACGCGGCCACGCCCGACGCGCCCGCTGCTCGCCGCGGGCGCCGGGATCGCAGTCGCGGCGATGGTGGCCGCGGTGCTCGGGCTGTCGCAGCGCGCCCCGGCCGCGGCGCCGATCGCGGTCGACGACGCGGTCCCCGTGCGCGCCGCCGAGGTGCGGCCGTCGGTCGAGCCGATCGTGACCCCCGCGCCGACGTCCGTCGTCGAGGCGCCCGCCGCGGCGCCCGCTCCCGCTCCCGCGCCGCCGCCGCCGCCGCTGCGCAAGCGTCGCGTCCGCGCCGAGGTCGTCGCGCCCGATCGTCACGACGACGCGGCTCCCGCCGTCGACGTCGACACCATCGTCACCGACGTCGCGCCGCGCCCGCCGCCGCGCCGCTAATCCAGATCCCAGTCGACGTCGGACATGCTGGCCTGGCGGCCCAGATCGATCGCGCGGGTCGACTCGTCGTGCAGGTTCGGCGCAGGCGGCCGGGCCGCGGGCGACGGCCGGGCCGCGGGCGACGGCTTCCGGGCGCGCTCGCGCTCGTGGGCGACCAGATCGCGCAGATCGCCCATCCGCGTCGAGTCCTCGTCGGGCAGCCGCGCGAAGTTGCGCGACTGATCGCGCGGCCCCAGATCGATCGAGCCGGTCGCGTGGTCGCCCGAGAACAGATCGGGATCGCTGTAGCCCCCCGCGCGCGTCGCCTCGTCCTCGAACAGCGACAGCGGATCGATCGACGCCATCCGGGTCGCGTCCTCGTGCTGCATCATCGCGCGCGGATCGATGTGGGCCATCCGGGTCGCGTCGTCGGCCGACTCGGCGAGCAGCCGCGGATCGACGTGGCTCATCCGGGTCGCCTCGTCGCGATCGGGGCGCCGCAGCGCCCGGCCCGGGATCGGCATCATCGGATCGACCTGGCGGGTCGGCTCGTCGGAGAACATCGGCTGCTGCGGTGCGCGCGGCGCGATGCTGCCGCGCTTGGGTCGCGGTGGCTCGGGCGCGGGCGCGACCGGCGCGCGCTGGGCCTTGCCCGGCTTCATGCGCACGTTTGGCCCAAGCTCGATCTCGTCGGCGCGGGTCGATCGGGTGCGCGGCCCGGCGGCGTTGGCCTTGGCGAGCCCGACGATCACCGCGGGCTTCGCGACGATGTCGGCGCTCGGCGGCGGCGACGGCGCGGCCGGACGCTGGGCGCTGCGCCGTGGTTGCGGCGGCGGCGAGTCGTCCTGGCGCGACGGCGGCGCCGCCCGCAGCGCCGCGAAGTCGACGAACGACACCCGCGACTCCTCGTCGGCGAGGCGGCCGCCTTCGTCGCGCAGCATGCGCAGGACCCGGGTCCGCTCGC
>JAYTAJ010000665.1:0-1535 GCA_043737575.1 Myxococcales bacterium
AGCGCGCTCCACCCGACCGCCCGCACGCCGCCGCGGCCCCGGGCGCGCTTGTCCACCGAGCGCGCCCGCCCCAGCAACGCCAGCCCGCCTCCTCCCCGCGCCCCCGCGCGGCTCACTGCACGTCGCCCACCCGCCGCTACGCGCGGCTCAGCGGGCCGAGGCCACGAGCGCAGCGCGGTTCTGACCAACCCCGTGAGGTTTCGAGCGCAGCCAGGAACGAATCTCGTCTGGGAGTCGAGTCGGAAGCGCAGTTCTGACCAACGCGCTGAGCCTCCCCGCCAGGCCGCGCGATCAACGCTGCGACAGCGCGGTGTGATCGGCGTTCGTGCGCGCGCCAGCGGCTGTCATGGACCGCGGCGCGCGCTGCGTCGTTGGTGGCGAGATGACCCACCGTCTCGTCGCGTGGTGTGCGTGGCTCGGGCTCGTGCTGGTGGGGATGGCGAGGCCGGCCGCGGCCGACGAGCGGGTCCAGCTGTTGGCGGTCGGCGACGACGGCGCGACGCACGAGCTGCCGCTGGTGCGGTCGGCGATGCAGGTCGCGGTCCGCGGGCCGATCGCGCAGGTGCGGCTGACCCAGCGCTTCGCCAATCCGGCGACCGGGCCGATCGAGGCGATCTACGTCTTCCCGCTGCATGAGGACGCCGCGGTCGGCGCGATGACGATGCGCATCGGCGCCCGCGCGATCGTCGCGCAGATCCGCAAGCGCGGCGAGGCGCGCGCGATCTACGACCAGGCCCGGCGGGTCGGCACGTCGGCGGCGCTGCTCGAGCAGGAGCGGCCGAACGTGTTCACGCAGTCGGTCACGGGGGTCCAGCCCGGCGAGGCGATCGACGTCGAGCTGACCTACGACCTCCTGCTCGAGCCCCACGACGACACCTACGAGCTGGCGCTGCCGACCGTGGTCGGCCCGCGCTACAACGCCCACGCTCCGGACGCCGCTCGCATCTCGCCGCCGGTCGCCGCGCCCGGCCAGCCGACCCGCACCACGTTCACGCTCGACCTCGACCTCGACGTCGGTCAGCCGGTGGTCGAGATCGACAGCCCGACCCACGTCGTCGACGTCACCGAGGTCGCGGCCGAGCGGTTCCGGATCGCGCTGGCCGATCCCGACGCGGTCGCCAACAAGGACGTCGTGCTGCGCTGGCGGATCGCGGTCGCCGAGCCAACCGTCGCGGTGCTCGCCCACAGGGACGGCGACCTCGGCTACGCGACGGTGATCGTCCAGCCGCCCGCGCTGGCGCGGCGCCCCAGCCCGCCGCGCGAGCTGGTGTTCGTCGTCGACACCTCCGGGTCGATGGCAGGCGAGCCGCTCGCGCTCGCCAAGCAGGCGATGCGCCACGCGCTGCGGCGGCTGCGCCCCGACGATCACTTCCGCATCCTCAACTTCTCGACCGACGTCCGCGGGCTCGACGGCGGCGCCACCTGGGTCGCGACCCGCGATCACGTGCGGCGCGGCCTGTCGTACGTGAACGGCATGACCAGCGAGGGCGGCACCGAGATGCTGGCGGGGATCCGCGCGGCGCTGGCCCAGCCGC
>JAYTAJ010000666.1:0-1533 GCA_043737575.1 Myxococcales bacterium
GACCGCGACGAGGACGAACGACGCGGCTCGCGTTGACCAAGTCATAAGCCGCGGCACTGTACAGAAGCGAATCCCGGTCGTAAAGGGCCTGGGCACTCGCGCAGATATACACCCGCCGACGTAGCGCGCCGTCGCGGGCGCGATAATACGGGCTGGCAACGGTCGCGGACGGTGCGAACCCGAGACGCACGCGCTGCCCCATGGATCGGAGGATCAGCGCAGCCGGATCGGATACTGGACGATGTAGTCGCTGTGATCGGGCTCGTCGCCGGTAGCGATCGCGATCGCCTTGGCCTTGTCGGCGACGCAGGCGGGGAACGCGTCGGCGCTGGTGCCGTTGATGTCGTGGATCGTCGGGTAGACGTCGGTCGTGGTGAGCTGGCCCTTCTCGACCTTCACCGTCATCGTGACGTAGGTGAACGGGTCGCCGCCGCGATCGGCGGTCGGGACCGCGCCGCCGCACGCGGCGACGATCGGCGCGAGCTGCTGGTAGATCTTCGCGGTGAGCTGGGTGTTCATCGTCCGCTTGTCGGGCGGCATCGGCGGTGGGTTGATCGGCGGCGCGTAGCCGGAGCCGCGGTGGTCGCGGATCACCGCGCCGTTGTCCATGACGTAGGTGCGGGTATCGGGATCGCCGTCGCCGTCGTCGACCTCGTCAGCGCCAGCCGCGGGCTTGACGGTGCTGCCCGAGCGCGGATCGATCCGCGGCCGGGTGCCGGCCGGGCCGGGGCCGGTCGCGGTCGACGAGCCGGCGCGATCGCTCGCGGTCGGCGCCGCCGGGTCGCTCGCTCGGCCGCGCATGCGCCAGAACCCGACGGCGACGACGAGCGCGACGCCGAGCGCGAGGAGCACGAGGCGGGTGCGGGCGGACATGCTCGGGTGGTAGCACGGCCGCGCGGCGGCTTCACCCGATCCACTCCACGTCGCCGGAGATCACGCGGTGGATCGCGCCGTCGGCGGCCTCGATCCGCAGCGCGCCGTCGGGATCGAGGCCGATCGCGCGGCCGGTCGCGCGATCGGTGCGGACCGCGAGGCCGGCGAGCATGCGGTCCTGCCACGCCGGCGCGATCGCGGCGACGCCACCCGCGAGGTAGCGATCGATCCACGGCTCGAGCTCGGCGAGGACGCGATCGAGGAACGCGTCACGATCGACCCAGCGGCCGAGCTGATCGGCGATCGTGGTCGCGCGGGCCGCGACCTCGGGCGGCAGCTCGGCGGCGGCGCCGTTGCTGTTGACGCCGACGCCGACGATCACCGCGTCGGCCGCGGCCTCGCACAGGACGCCCGCGAGCTTGCGGGTGCCGACCAGGACGTCGTTGGGCCACTTGAGCCCGGCGGCGGTGACGCCCTCGCCGCGGATCGCATCGCACAGGCCGACGCCGATCGCGAGGGTGAGCGGCGCGACCGGGATCGCGGTCGTGACGCGCACGATCATCGACGCGTAGAGGTTGCGGCCCGGCGGCGACGCCCAGGTGCGGCCGTGGCGGCCGCGGCCCGCGGTCTGGGCATCGGCGACCACGACCGCGCCGTGGG
>JAYTAJ010000667.1:0-1530 GCA_043737575.1 Myxococcales bacterium
CGCCGCCGACAAGAAAACCGCCGCCGAACGACGCCAGCAGACCTTCCGCGGAGAGCTTCCGATCGCCGAGGGCGGCGTCGGATACACCGGCGCCCGTGCTCTGGAGGCCGCCGATCGCGCCCTCGCGCGCCGCCATCTTGGCGAGGCCCTTGCCGCCCGCTCCGATCGCGCCGCCGCCCGGAATGATGGCGTTCTGCGTGAGGATGCCGGCGATCTCCGCGCCGCCGCTGATGTACGGGTGCTCCTGCTTCTCGAGGCGCACCGTTTCGCGGTCGACTTCGTTGCCGACGGCCGCCTGCAGAACGTCGCTGCCACTGAACGTCAAGCCGCGCGTGAAGCCCGAGATCGCGGCATCCACCGCGCCGCCCGCGCCCTGCACTCGCGCGCGGCGGCCCGTCTCGTACGCGCGGCCGACTTCCTCGGCGGGCTTCTCGACGCGGTAGCCCGGGTCCGAGCCGACCAGGCCCACGACGGCCTCCTGCGGGACGCTGAGGACCTTGCCCTCAGGCGTGACGATGTTGACGCGATCGCCCACTACTTCTTCGCCTCCGGCCGCTTCGGCAGTGCCTTGGCGAGCGGGTACACCGCCTGCTCCCTGCCCTTCGCGCCGCCGCGGTCGCCAACGCCTCGCGGATCCCGTCGAACGCCGGGCGCGATCTCGGGCGGGTTGATCCTCTCGTTCGACGAGCCGAGTTCGCGCGCCTTGCCGATGACCGCGCTCTGCGCCGAGCGCACTGTGTCGTCGTAGATCGGGGCATTCGCCTTGATGTCGGCGATCTCGGCGACTTCCTCGGGCGTGAGGAACTTTGACAGGTCGACGCCCTCGCGCGCGACCATCGCCTTGACCCCCGGCCCGACAACGGAGTCGCGCGTCAGCTTCGCGACGCCAGCCTGCGCAGTCTCGTCGCCGCGCTTGGCGTTGATGATGAGCGGCGCGACCTTCTCGCCGACGCCGCTCGGCAACGCGTACGGGTCGTTGCTCGAGCGCGTGTCGAACGTTCGGCTTGCGCCGAGGTAGCCGGCGATGCCAGGCGCGCGCACCTTGCCGCCGCTGCGCGACTGCTCCGTGGCCTCGCGCACCGCCGCGCCCGCGGGTGACTCGTCGGCCTTCTTCGCCAATGCACCGCTGCTGATGTCCGGGACGTCGAAGTCCTCGCCGGTGTACCCGCCGTGCCCGCGAAGGTCGGCGTTCATGCCCTCGAGGATCAGCTTTCGCGACGCGCGTAGGCCCGGCGTCGGATCGCGCCACTCGGTCGGATCGTTCGTGCCGAGCGTCTTCATCTCGATGATCTCGTCGGGACCGCTCAGCACGCCGAGTCCGTCGAGATCCTTCTTCACGAGGATCGCCTGCGAGTAGTTCGCCTGCATCTCGCGCCACTCCGGCGACTTGAGCGTGTCGGACGATCCGCCATGCTTCTCGACGAGCCGGATCAGCCGCCCGTTGATCGCGAGCAGCTTGCGCGTCGCGGCCATCTTGACCGACAGATTCCGCGCGCGTTGCTCGTCGAGTGCGCGCAGCGGCAGGCGCTG
>JAYTAJ010000668.1:0-8432 GCA_043737575.1 Myxococcales bacterium
GGCCGCGCCCGCGCCGACCGTGGTGACCGCCGCCGAGGTCACGACCGGCGGCAGCCGCGCCGCGACGCTCGAGAGCGTGCTGGTGCGGATCGGCGCGTCGACCGCGAGCGCGGTCAACAGCGCCCAGGGTGAGTTCACCGCGATGGACGGATCCGGCACCGTGCTGGTCGACGACTTCGTGTTCGTCCCGGCGCCGCCGGTGACGGTCGGCCAGACCTTCGCGTCGGTGACCGGCGTGCTGGCGCTGCGCGGCATGATGACGAAGATCGAGCCGCGCTCGGCCGCCGATCTGCCGCCCGGCTCGGCGGCGATCACCGCCTTCGGTCCGGCCCTGACCTTCGCCAACGTCGGCCAGGTGATGGCGTCGACCTTCCCGACGCCGCTCACGGTGACGCTCAACGGCCCTGCGACCGAGCCGACGACCGTGATGATCAGCTCGAACAACCCGAACGTCGTCAACGTCGCGGGCGCGATCATCATCCCGACCGGCATGGCGAGCGGCACCGTGCCCGTGACCGCGATGGGCGCGGCGGGGACGGCGACGTTCACCGCGCAGCTCCTGACCGGGCCGAGCTTCACCGCGATGGTGCGGTCGCTCGACGGCACCGAGGTGCCCGCGCTGACCAACCTCACGCCCGCGACCGCCAACGTCGCGCCGAGCGGCATGCTGACCCTGACCGTCACGCTCGACATCCCGGCGCCCGCGGGGGGCACGGTGGTGAGCCTGGCGCTGGCGCCCGCGAGCGCGGGCTCGGTGCCGCCGACGGTCACCGTCCCGGCCGGCCAGGTCTCGACCACGTTCAGCTACGCCCACGCCGGCGCCGACACCTCGGCGACGGTGACGGCGAGCCTCGGCGCGGTGACCCGCACGTCGACGATCACGATCACCGCGGCGCCGGTCGGCGGCCTGGTGATCAACGAGATCGACTACGACATGCCCGGCGGGGGCGACTCGGTCGAGTACGTCGAGCTCTACAACCCGACCGCGGCGACGATCTCGCTGGCCAACACCACGCTCATTCTGGTGAACGGCAGCAACACCCCGGCCGAGTACAAGCGGATCGATCTGGCGCCCGCCGGCCAGATCCTCGCAGGCGGTTACCTGGTGATCGGCGCGGCCGCGGTGGTGGCGCAGGGCGCGGGCGTGAAGTACACGCCGCCGCTCGGCACCGGCGCCGGGCAGTGGCCGGCGACCGACGCGCTCCAGAACGGCACGACCGGCATCGCGCCGCCGGGCGACGGCCTGCTGATCGTCAACACCACGACGATGACGGTGATCGACAAGCTGTCCTACGAGTCGGCGATCATGGTGACCATCACCGGCTTCGGCACGATCAACCTGGTGGAGGGCACGTTCACCACGGTCGGCGACGATCCGACCGCGCCGAGCTCGATGAACCGCATCCCCAACGGCATGGACAGCAACAACGCGTCGGTCGACTGGGCCGCGTCGGCGACCCTGACGCCCGGCATCGCGAACGTGCCCTGACGTAGCGCCGCGGCGCCGCGCGAGGGCATACTCGCGCGTCCATGGAGTCCGTCGAGTACGTGGTGGTCGGGGCCGGCATGAGCGGCCTCGGCTTCGCCAACTACCTCCGCGCCGAGGCGGCGGAGCGGGGCCGCGCCGCGCCGGAGCTGCTGGTGCTCGAGGCCGCCGACGAGCCCGGCGGCTACTGCCGCACCGTCGTGCAGGACGGCTTCGTCTGGGACTACTCGGGCCACTTCTTCCACTTCAAGCACCCCGACATCGAGGCGTGGCTGCGGGCGCGCATGGACGGCGAGGTCAAGACCGTCGCCAAGCAGAGCTCGATCCGGGTCGCCGGGGTCGATGTCGACTTTCCGTTCCAGAAGAACATCCACCAGCTGCCCCACGCGCTGTTCCTGCAGTGCCTGACCGATCTGTACTTCCGCGACGAGGCCGAGGTGACGGCGACGCCGGGCTCGTTCGCCGAGATGCTGTACCGCCGCTTCGGCCGCGGCATCGCCGAGACCTTCCTCATCCCGTACAACCAGAAGCTCTACGCGACCGCGCTCGATCGCCTCGACCGCGACGCGATGGGGCGGTTCTTTCCCCACGCCGACATCGCCGACATCCTCCGCAACATGCGCGCGGCGGACAACACCAGCTACAACGCGACGTTCACGTATCCCGCGCGCGGCGCGATGGAGTACGTGCGCGCGCTCCTGCGCGATCTGCCGGCGTCGACGGTCGCGCTCGGCGAGCCGGTGATCGCGATCGATCTGGCGCAGCAGATCGTGCGGACCCCGACCCGGGCGCTGCGCTACCGCCGCCTGGTGTCGTCGGCGCCGCTGCCCAAGCTCCTCACGCTGGCCGGCCTCGCCCACGATCGCGAGGCGTTCACCGCCAACCGCGTGCTGATCTGGAACCTCGGCTTCGATCGCAAGGGGCCGACCGGCCTCCACTGGCAGTACTTCCCCGATCCGGCGCGGTCGTTCTATCGGGTCGGCTGGTACGACAACATCCTCGGCGGCGATCGCATGAGCCTGTACGTCGAGGTCGGGCTGCCGGCCGACGGGCCGGTGCCGGCGCTGCGCGATCGGATCGTCGACGAGCTGCGCGCCGAGGGCATCGTCACCGATCATCAGCTGGTGTCGTCGCACACCGTCGTGCTCGATCCCGCGTACGTCCACATCACCCAGCGGTCGATCGCCGAGGTCGCGCGGGTGCGGCGCACGCTCGAGGCCGCCGGCGTGTACTCGGTCGGGCGCTACGGCGGCTGGACGTACTGCGCGATCGAGGACAACCTGATCGAGACCCGCGCGCTGGCCCGGGCGTTCGGCCCGCTCCTATGACCAAGCCCATCGTCGTCCTGCAGCGCGACGCCTTCATCGACGGCGTCTGGATCAGCTCGGCCGATCGGTTCGCGGTGCGCGACCCGGCGACCGACGCGGTGATCGCCGAGGTGCCGTCGTGCGACGACGCCACCGTCGATCGCGCGATCGCGGCGGCAGCCTCGGCGCTGCCCGCGTGGCGTGCGACCCCGGCGCCGACGCGGGGCGCCATCGTCGGCGCGATCGGCCGCGCCCTCCTCGCCGACGTCGATCGGCTGGCCGCGCTGATCACCGCCGAGGGCGGCAAGCCGCTGGCCGAGGCGGCGGGCGAGATCCGCTACGCCGCCAGCTTCTTCGACTGGTTCGCCGGCGAGGCGCCGCGGATCTACGGCGAGCTGGTGCCGGCCGGCCGCGCCGATCAGCGGATCACCGTCGAGCGCACCGCGGTCGGCGTGTGCGGCTTCATCACGCCGTGGAACTTCCCGGCCGCGATGCTGGCGCGCAAGCTCGCGCCCGCGCTGGCCGCCGGCTGCACCGTCGTCGTGAAGCCGGCCGAGCTGACGCCGCTCACGACCCTGGCGATCGCGGCGATCGCCGCTGCGTGCGGGCTGCCCGCGGGCGTGTTGAACGTCGTGACCGGCGATGGCGCGGCGGTCGGCGGCCGCATCCTCGCCGACCCGAGGGTCCGCAAGATCTCGTTCACTGGCTCGACCGCGATCGGACGCCGCGTGCTCGCCGCCGCGGCCGAGCGGGTGGTGCGGGCGTCGGTCGAGCTCGGCGGCAACGCGCCGTTCGTCGTGCTCGCCGATGCCGACGTCGATCGCGCGGTCGCCGCGGCGATGGTCGCGAAGTTCCGCAACACCGGGCAGAGCTGCGTCGCCGCCAACCGCTTCATCGTCGACGACGCGATCGCGCCGCGGTTCATCGACGCGCTGGTCGGCAAGGTCGCGGCGCTGAAGGTCGGCCCCGGCGCCGAGCCCGGCGTCGATCTCGGCCCGGTGATCGACGATCGCGCGGTCGCCAAGCTGGCACGGCTGGTCGACGACGCGATCGCGCAGGGCGCCCGGCTCCTGCACGGCGCGCGGCCCGGCGGGTCGCGCTTCGTCGCCCCGGTCGTGCTCGACGGCATCACCGCGGCGATGGCGATCTGGCGCGAGGAGATCTTCGGCCCGGTGATCGCCATCCGCCGCGCCGCGGGCGACGACGACGCGATCGCCCAGGCCAACGACACCGACGCTGGCCTGTGCGCGTACGTGATGAGCGCCGATCTCGGCCGCGCCGAGCGCGTGGTCGCGCGGCTCGAGGTCGGGATGGCCGGCATCAACGAGGGCCTGATCTCGACCGCGCAGGCGCCGTTCGGCGGCGTCAAGACCTCGGGCTACGGCCGCGAGGGCAGCCGCCACGGCCTCGACGACTACCTCGACTACAAGTACGTGATGACGGGGCTGGCGCGATGACCGACGCGCCCTCGACCGAGCCCGCCGCGCGCGAGCCGACCCTCGCCGCCGATCCCGCGACGCCGCTGCTCGGCGCCGAGATCATCGTCGCGGTCGGCGGCGGGATCGCCGCGTACAAGGCGTGCGAGCTGGTGCGGCTGCTGGTGAAGGCCGGCGCCGCCGTCCAGGTCGTGATGACCCGCCGGGCCCAGAAGTTCGTCGGCGCGCTGACCTTCCAGGCGCTGTCGGGCCGGCCGGTCTTCACCGATCTGTTCGATCACGCCCAGGAGTCGGAGATCGGCCACATCCGCATCGCCGATCGCGCCGACCTGCTGATCGTCGCGCCCGCGACCGCCAACGTGATCGCGCGACTCGCCGCCGGCCTCGCCGACGACGCGCTCACCGCGGTCGCGCTGGCGACGCGGGCGCCGCTGCTGCTCGCGCCGTCGATGAACGTCAACATGTGGCAGCACCCGATCACTGCCGCCAACGTGCGGCGCCTGGTCGACGTCGCGGGCGCGCGCACCGTCGGGCCCGGCAGCGGCTTCCTCGCGTGCCAGTGGACCGGGCCCGGCCGCCTCGCCGAGCCCGCCGACATCGTCGAGGCCGCGTGTCGGGTGCGGACCCGCCCCGATCTCGCCGGCCGCCGCGTCGTCGTCACCGCCGGGCCGACCCACGAGGCGATCGATCCGGTGCGCTACCTCGGCAACCGCTCGAGCGGCAAGATGGGCTACGCCCTCGCGATCGCCGCCGCGCGCCGCGGCGCCGCGGTCACCCTGATCGCGGGCCCGACCTCGCTGCCCGATCCGGTCGGGCTCGACCTCGTCCACGTCGCCGACGCCCGGGCGATGGAGGCCGCGCTCGCCGCTCACGCCTGGACCTCCGATCTGGTGATCATGGCCGCCGCCGTCGCCGACTTCCGGCCGATGACGCCCGCCGATCGCAAGCTGAAGCGCACCGAGATCGGCCTCGCGCCGACCATCGTCCTCGACTCCAACCCCGACCTGCTCGCCGGCCTCGGCGCCGAGCGCGCCCGCCGCGGCGGCGGCCCCGTCCTCGTCGGCTTCGCCGCCGAGACCCACGACGTCATCGGCTACGCCCGCGCCAAGCTCAGATCCAAGGCGGTCGACGCGATCGTCGCCAACGACGTCACCGCGCCCGACGCCGGCTTCGCGGTCGACACCAACCGCGTCGTGATCGTCGAGCCCGGCGCGACCACCGAGGTCCCGCTCGGCCCCAAGGCCACCGTCGCCCACCGCATCCTCGATCGCGTCGCGCTACGCCTGGCGTAGAGCTCAGCCGATGCGCGTCAGGCTCGCCACCGCGTCGGTCAACTGACGGTCTTGCGCGCTGGTCTGGTAGAGCTTGGTGTGCAACCAGCCCACGATCGTTCCCGTCGCCACGCCAACGCCGAGCGCGAAGAGGCCGA
Source organism: Myxococcales bacterium (assembly GCA_043737575.1). Lineage (GTDB taxonomy): Bacteria > Myxococcota_A > Polyangia > Haliangiales > Haliangiaceae > UBA2376. The sequence continues at coordinate 5,659 of JAYTAJ010000668.1, forward strand.
CCGACGAGAGAGTCGTTCCCGCGACCACCAATCCAGCGACGAGCGACGCGACGGCGGACGACAGCGCCGCCACGCCTGCGCCGCGGCGCCACTCGCGCACTGCCTCATCCACCGACTCGCCGCCCGGTTGCAGATGGCGAAGACCCGTGTGGTTCTTGACGGCGAGGTCACGCATCCCGGGCAGTTGACCACGGCACGGCCAGCGACGCCACCCTACGGTTCGGCCCCAGGTTTCTGGATCTCGCCTTCGAGCAAAGCCATCTCGCGATCCATCGCCTCGCGCTCGTAGAGCTCCGCCAGCAGGCGGTACTGCTTGGCGCGCTTCCGGAGCTGTCGCTTCTTCCGGTGCCAGATGATCTGGCCCGCCGTGAACACGGTGATCAGGCTCCCCGCCACGATGCCGAGGCCGGTCGACGCGGCGCCCGTCGTGAGCGCCGTCGCAACCGCAAGCACGCCGCCGCCGAGCCCCGCCCACAACGTCGCTTCGGTGATCGTGTCGTCGAGCTTGTCGGTGCGGTCTTCGATCGCTGTCGCTTCCTCCTTGAGGATCGCGCTGTCCTTGCGCAGCGAAACCAGCTCATGATCCTCGGCGCCCACGCAGAAATGGTAGGTCACCTCCCGAGGTTTCCCAACCTGCGCCTGGCGTAGAGTGCGCCGATGCGCGTGGGCGTCGTGGGCACGCATCGCGTCGGCAAGACCCGCCTGATCGAGGCGGTGGCGGCGCGGCTGCCGCGCTATCGAGTGTTCGACGAGCCGTACCCGGAGCTGGAGGAGCGCGGGTACGAGTTCTCGGATCCGCCGTCGGCCGAAGACTTCGAGGCGCAGCTGCGCCACGCGATCGCGACGCTGCGGAGCGAGGCCCGCGACGCGCTGTTCGATCGCACGCCGCTCGACTTCGTCGGCTACCTGCGCGCGATCGACGCCGAGCTCGATCTCGACGAGCTGCGGCCCGCGCTGGCGCGGGCGATGGGCACGCTGGAGCTGGTGGTGCTGGTCGCGATCGAGTCGCCCGATCGGATCGCGGTGTCGGCGTCCGAGGATCGGCGCCTGCGCCGCCGCGCCGACCTGGCGATCGGATCGCTGGTGCTCGACGACCCGCTGGAGCTGGGCGTGCCCGTGCTCGAGGTGCGCGGCGATCTGGACAGCCGCGTGCGCCAGGTGATGCGCGCGCTGGCGGCGCGCTGAGCGTCAGCGCACCGCGCCGAGGGCCGACGCGAGGGTGTCGTAGGACTCGCGGCCGACGAAGGCGCGGGCGGCGGTGCCGTCGGGGCGGAGGACCAGCGTGTAGGGCACGCCGCGGATCGCGAGGCCTTGGACCAGGCGGCCGTCGTCGACGAGGGTGAGGCCGTCCCAGCCGGCGCGCTCGAGGGCGACGCGGGCGGCCTCGGGCTTGCCGGCGACCTGGACCGCGACGGCGGTGACGCCGCGATCGCGGGCGGCGCGCGCCGCGTCGGGCAGCTCGGCGAGGCAGTGGGGGCAGCCGGGGCGCCAGAACACGACGAGCGCGGGCTTGCCGCGGAGGGTCGCGGGATCGAAGGGCTGGCCCGCGGCGGTCGGCACGGTGAGGCGCTGCAAGACGTCGCCCGGCGGCGGCGCGCTCTCGTGGGCGCGCTTGCACGCGACGAGCGAGGCGAGCAGCGCGATCGAGATCAGGAGCGGGGCGATCCGTGGCATAGAGGACTCGTGGGTAGCACGAACGCGCCGCCGTCGCCGTCAGGAACCGAGGTCGAGGCCGCGTCGCCCAGCGAGGAGCTGGCGGCGATCGCGCGGGGGATTCGCGCGCAGCTGGGGTGGCATCGGCGGGGCGGGGCGTATGCCGCGGAGGGAGGGGCGTCGCCGCGGACGGGGCCGGCAACGGATACGGTCACGGCAACGGTTACGGATACGGTCACGGCAACGGATACGGTCACGGCAACGGATACGGTCACGGCAACGGATACGGGGACGGATACGGATACGGATACGGGCGCGGTGGTGGGGACGCGATCGCTGGCGGTGATCCGCGCCGACCTTGGCGAGTGCATGCGTTGCAAGCTGTGCAACACGCGCAATCAGATCGTGTTCGGCGTCGGGCCCGAGCCGGCGTCGCTGATGTTCATCGGGGAGGGGCCGGGCGCCGATGAGGATCGGACCGGCGAGCCGTTCGTCGGCAAGGCCGGCCAGCTGCTCGACAAGATGATCGAGGCGATGGGGTGGGGCCGCGACGACGTCTACATCGCGAACGTCGTGAAGTGCCGGCCGCCGGGCAATCGCAACCCCGAGGCCGATGAGATCGCGGCGTGCCGACCGTTCCTCGCGGCGCAGATCGCGGCGGTGCGGCCGCGCATCATCGTGACCCTGGGGCGGCCGGCGGCGAACCTGGTGCTCGGCACCGACGCGGCGATCAGCGCGCTGCGCGGCAAGTTCCACGACCACCGCGGCGTGAAGGTGATGCCGACCTTTCATCCCGCATACCTCTTGCGCGAGCCGGATCGCAAGCGCGACACCTGGAGCGATCTGAAGCAGGTGATGGCCGAGCTCGAGCGACTGGGCGTGGCGACGCCGCGTCCGGCCCGCGGATGAACGAGCTCGATCTCGCGCTGGCGCTCGAGCGGTTCGAGGGCGAGCTGGCGCCGCTGCTCGATCAGCACAGCGCGGCGGTGGTGGCGGCGGCCCGCGACGGCGTGGCGGCGCCGCCGTGGCCGAGCCTGATCCTCGACGGGCGCGCCGCGCGGCTGGCGCGGGCGGCGGCGGCCTTGGGCGAGCCGCTGATGGCGGCGCGGGCGCGGACCCTG
>JAYTAJ010000669.1:0-8431 GCA_043737575.1 Myxococcales bacterium
GAGGACGAGGCGATTCATGGCGCGCTCCGCGGCGGGACGATCACGACGGTCGCGCGCTCGGGGGTGAGGTAGGTCTTCGCGACCCGGGCCACGTCGGCCGGGGTCACCTGCTCGATCGCGTCGACGTCGCGGAGAAACTGGCCGGGATCGCCGGTGAGGATCCACGACTGGCCGATCTGCTCGGCGAGGCCGAGGGCGCTGTCGAGGCCGAACACGAACGACGACAGCACCTGGTTCTTGGCCTTGCGGACCTCGGCGGCGGCGGGCGGCTTGGCGCCGATCTTCGCCATCTCGTCGAAGATCGCGGCCTGCACCGGCTCGGTCCCCGACGGATCGCGGTACACGCCGATCGCGAGGAACAGCCCCGGATGCTCGCGGACGAAGACCGGCGTCGCGGCCTCGACGCCGAGCTCGCGCTTGGTCTTGGGATCCGGATTCTTGATCCGCTGGCGCAGCCGCGCCGAGTCGCCCGCGCCCATCACCAGCGACAGCACCTGCAGCGCGTAGATGTCGGCGTGCTTGGCCGCGGGGATCTTCCAGCCCGAGAACACGATGCCGATCTGGCCGGGCTCGACGACCTCACGCCGCAGCGTGGTCTGCGCCGGCTCGGGGCTGGCGTCGGCGGGGCGCGGTGGCGGCGGCCCGGCCGCGATGCCGCCGAAGCGACTCTCGACCAGCGCGCGGACGTCGGCCAGCGCGACCGCGCCGACCACGACCACGAGCGCGTTCGACGGCTGGTAGTACGTCTCGTAGAACTTGCGCAGATCGGCGGCGGTCGTGCGATCGAGATCGGCGATCGTGCCGCCCGCGGTCCACGAGTACGGGTGCTTGGCGAACGCGATCTGGAGGAAGCGCAGGAGCCCCTTCGTGATCGGATCGTTCTCCTGCTGCCGGATCTCCTCCTTCACGACCTCGCGCTCGGTCGCGATCATGTCGTCGCGGAACAGCAGGTGGCGCATGCGCTCGGCCTCGAGCTGCAGCACGAAGTCGAGCTGCTCGGCCGGCACCACCTGGACGTACGCGGTCGCGTCCTCGGAGGTGTGGGCGTTGGCGTCGCCGCCGATGCGCGCGATGTACCGCGCGTACTCCTCGGGCGGGATGCGCTCGGTGCCCTTGAACATCAGGTGCTCGAACATGTGGGCCGAGCCGCGGCGATCGCGGGCCTCGTCCTTCGAGCCGACGTGGTACCAGACCTCGACGGCGACGACCGGCGCGCCGTCGTAGCGCATGTACGCGACGCGGAGCCCGTTCTCGAGCGTGAACTGCTCGAGGGTCGGCAGCTTGAGGGTGCCGGTCGGCTTCGCGGGTGCGATCGCGCCGGCAGGTGGCGTGCGCGGCTGCGCGAACGCAGCGGGCAGCATCATCGTCGAGAGGGCCGCGGCGAGCACGACGGCCGCGGGTCGCTGGAGAGAAGGGGGCATGGGTCCTCGGAGCGGAAACTAGCAGGTCATGCCCGGTGATTCCTGGCGCGCCTGCGACAACTCGCGCGACTGTCGGAGGCGGTGCGCGGTTGCCTGGCGTCGCGACGGAGGCAGAGTGTCGTCATGCCGGTTGATCCCGACGCGGAGCGCGCGCGCCTTCACGGCTACATCGCGGCGAGTCGCCGGGTGCAGCGCCGCCTCGCGATCGCGATGGTCGCGCTGGTCGTGGTCTCGGCGGTGGTGCTCGGGTTCCACCGCGCGGCCGGCGGGATCGTGCTGCTCACGTCGGCGATCGTCGGCGTGTGCGGGTACTGGGTGACCGCGGCGCACATCGCGGATTGGCGGCTGCGGCTGCGGACGCTGGACCAAAATCGCCACCCGGGCGGGGTGAGGATCAGTCGCAAACGGTCCAGTTGAATCGTCGAAGCAGGCCATTTCCGGTCGCGGTTACAGCGACAACGGAATCACTGGATCGCGAAATTCACTAATCATGTTCGCCATGAACGCGATTGCAGTTGTCACGGAATGAGGGCTTGTACGCCTTGACTGAAATTGATCTTCAGAGCAGACTTCGTCACGAAGCCAACCTATCTTTCAGCTGGCGAGGCCAACCCCCTCGCAGGAAGAGGTCGACGTGGCCCGAGCTGCAGCCCAAGTAACGAACGACGAAGGAGCCCGCGTGCTGGACGTAACTGGAGTCAAGGTTTTCTCGGCGACGAAGGCCAAGGAGCGCGAGCTTCTCGGTGAGGTGATCACGGACTGGATGCGCACCAACCAAGATCGCGTCGACATCGTCGACAAGATCGTGACCCAGTCGTCCGATTCGGAGTTCCACTGTCTCACGATCACGCTGTTTTATAAGCACAAGAATTGAGGAGCTGCGAGGGCGCCGTGGCCTGCTCGGACGGGGTCACGCGGCGCGGAACTCCCAACAGAGATCTCAGTGATCAGTGATCAGTGATCTCTGATCAGTGATCTCTGATCAGTGATCTCGGCGAGGGGATGGGCCTTCTTCACCTGTCCGCTTCGTGCTTCGCCCTCGGCTCGTCCGGGGGCGTCGTCGTTTCGGGGATCCGGCTTGCGTTCGCGACAGCGATCGGATACCCCTTCGCTCCTCTATGGAAAGCTCGTTCGGTAAACCGGTCGAAGTCGAGGTTCGTGACAGCCTCGAGAAGGCCATGAAGATCCTCAAGCAGAAGATGTCCAAGGAAGGCATCCTGCAGGAGCTGAAGCGCCGCCGCTTCTACGAGAAGCCCTCGGTGAAGAAGAAGCGGAAGACCCGCGAGGCGCGCAAGCGGCTGCGTCGCGAGATGAAGCGCAAGCTCGGCTTCGGTACCAGCGGACCAGCGCGCGCGTAGTCCGGGTGGACTGGATCGAGATCATCGTTCCCGCCGCCGCCTCTGACGTCGACGAGGTCGCGGCGCTCCTGGCCGACGCCTGCGAGCCGGCCAAGGAAGGCACCGAGGTCCGCGGCGACGAGGTCGTGATCTGGGCGCCGCTCGCCGATCGCGAGGCGATCCTCGAGGAGGTTCGCGCTGCGGTCGCGGCGTTTGCCGAGGCCGGCCTCGGCGTCGATCCGGCGCGCGTCCGCGCCCAGCCGGCGATGCCCGAGGCGGAGTGGCGCGACGCGTGGAAGCGCTACTTCCACGTCACCCGCGTCAGCCCGCGCATCATCGTCGTGCCGAGCTGGGAGACCTACACCGCCGCGCCTGGCGAGATCACGATCGATCTCGATCCCGGCATGGCGTTCGGGACCGGCACCCACGCGTCGACCGCGCTGGTGCTCGAGGAGCTCGACCGCCTCGCCGACGGCGTCGCCCCCGATCGCGTGCTCGACGTCGGCGCCGGCTCGGGCATCCTCGCGATCGCCGCGCTCAAGCTGTGGCCGGCCGCGACCGTGGTCGCCGTCGACAACGATCCGATCGCGGTCGCCGCGTGCGCGCAGAATGCCGCCGCCAACCTGGTCGGCGCGCGCATCGCCGCGACGCTGACGCCGGTCGGCGAGCTCAGCGGCACCTTCGAGCTGGTGCTCGCCAACATCCAGGCCCACGTGCTGCGCGCGCTGCGCGCCGACATCGCGGCCCGGGTCGCGCCGGGCGGCACGCTGATCCTGTCGGGGCTGCTGTCGCCCCAGGCCGAGCCGGTCGCCGAGGAGTACGTCGCCGACGGCTTCGAGCTGATCGCGATCCGGATCGGCACCGTCGACGCCGCGTGGTCGAGCGCGGTCCTGCGGAAGCGGTGACCGCGCGGCTCCTGGTCGCGGCGGGGACGCTCGCGCCCGGGCCGCGCGCGGTCGAGGGCGACGACTACACGTACCTGTTCCGGGCGCGCCGCCTCGCGGTCGGCGACGCGGTCGTGATCTTCGACGGCAGCGGCCACGAGGCCGACGCCATCGTCGCCGCGGTCCAGGACGCGCGCGCCACGCTCACGGTCGGCGCGGTGCGGGCGCCGCTGCGGGCCGGCCCCCGCATCACGGTGCTGCAGGCGCTGATCAAGGGCGAGCGGATGGACTGGTGCCTGGAGAAGCTGGTCGAGGTCGGCGTCGACGCGATCGTGCCGATCGAGACCACGCGCACCGTGGTCCGCCTCGACGCCGCCCGCCGCGCCGGCCGCCACGACCGTCACCGCGCCCTGGTCGTCGCCGCGGCGCGGCAGTGCGGGCGCGCCGATCTGCCGACGGTGACCGAGGTGGTGGCGCTGGCCGACGCCCTCGCCGCCGTCGACAGCGAGGTCCGCGTCGTCGCCCAGCCCGGCGCCGATCCCCTGCCCGCCCTCGGCGCGACCGCGTCGCTGGCGATCCTGATCGGCCCCGAGGGCGGCCTCGCCGCCGCCGAGGTCGAGCTCGCCGCGCGCCACGGCTTCGTCGCGGTCTCGCTCGGGCCGACCATCCTGCGGGCCGAGACCGCGGGCATGATCCTCGTCGCGGCGGTGCGGCTATTTGCCCCGAGGCCTGGGAGCGCCGTATAAGCAGTCATGTCCGAGCGCGACCCTGCCATCCTCGGCGCGAGCGATGCCGCCCCGAAGCCGGCGGTCGCCGTGCCCGAGACCGACCGGCCCGACGCGCGGGTCGCGCCGCGGCCACGGTCGCGTCCCGCCGCCGAGACCGTGACCGTCGCTGGCTTCTTGCGCCGCTTCGCCGCGGCGATGATCGATCTGGCGATCATCCTGCCGGTCGCCGCGCTGCTGATCGCGATCGCCAGCGCGATCGCCGGCATCCACCTGCCGCCGAGCCGGGTGCGTGGCCTCGACTTCTGGCTCGATCTGATCCTGATCAGCGATCCGGCGATGGTGACGGCGATCGTCATCACGCTCGCGGTCGCGATGATCTACCTCTACGTCTTCCAGGCGACGATCGCGCAGACCCTCGGCATGCGCGTGCTCAAGCTGCGCGTCATCGACGTCTACGGCGAGCGACCGTCGTTCGCGCGCGTCGGCCTGCGCACCGCCGGCTACCTCGCCGGGTTCGCGACGGTGTTCCTCGGCTTCCTGTGGATCGGCTTTGACGCCGAGAAGCGGGGCCTTCACGATTGGATCGCCGGGACGTACGTGATCCGGGCTTGACCATGCCGTCCCGCCTGAGCTCACTGCTGGTTCGCGACGGGCTCGTCGGCGTGAAGCGCATGGAGAAGGCGTTCCAGCGCCAGGTGATCTACGGCGGCAGCCTCGACACGACGCTCTTGGAGATGGGGTTGGTGTCCGAAGATCGGCTGACGCAGTACCTGGCGCTGACGTCGGGCCTGCCGCCCGCGAACCGCGTCGAGTGCAACGTGTTCGACGCCGACGCGGTGCGGGCGTGCGCGCAGGACATCGCGATGAAGTACCGCGTGGTGCCGCTGTGCTTCGAGGCCGGATCGCTGCGCGTGCTGGTCCACGATCCGGTCGACATGGCGGCGCTCGAGCTGCTCGCCGACGAGCTCGACGTCGCGCTGCAGCCGCTGATCGTCCCCGAGTATCGCTGGCACGTCGTGTTCACCCGCAACTACGGCGGCCAGCCGACCGCGCGGTTCTCGACGCTGGCGCGGTCTGCCGAGGCCGCGCCAGCGCTCGCGCCGGTCGGCCGCGCCCGCTCGGTGATCGTCGACAGCACCGACGACCGCGTCGTCGACGTGCCGCTGCAGCCGATCGGGCCCGATCGCGACACCATGCGCATGCAGGCGGTGACCGAGAGCGGCGCGGTCGAGGCGCCGATCCCCAACACGCCGTCGCGGCGCGAGCGCAGCGATCGCCGCGTGACCCAGCAGGGCATCGCGATGCCGTCGCCGCCGCCGGTCACGATCAACGCGGGTGAGCCGACCGCGGGCGAGGCGCCGTCGCCGCCGATCGTGGCGCGGACCCGCACCGCCGAGCTGGCGACGCAGACCTTGCGCGAGCACCAGGCGGTGGTCGAGGCCCAGCGGGTCGAGCGCCGCGGCTCGGGCCCGCACCGCCCGACCCTGTCGCCGGGCGCGTCGTCGAGCGACGGCATCCCGACCCAGCCGCTCGACCCCGCCGACTCGCCCGCCGCCCGCGACACCGCGCCGGTGCCGATGCACTTCGCGATGGGGCTGCCGCCCGGCACGGTGCCGCTGCCGGTGATCGCCGCGGCGCCGCGGATCGCCGACGAGCGACCGCTGCCGCCGTGGGTTGCGCGCGAGCTGATGGCCCAGGCCAACGAGCGCGACGCGGTGTTCTTCGCGTTGTTGCGCGCGCTGCGCAGCAAGACCCGCTGGGCCGGGCTCTTGACCGTGCAGGGCGGCGCCGCGATCGGCCGCATCGCGATCGCCGAGGCCGGCCTCGACACCACCGCGATGTCGTCGGTGCTGATCCCGCTCGACGTGCCGTCGCCGTTCCGGGCCACGACCGGCGCGTGTCATCCCTACGTCGGCCCGCTGTCGATCGGCCGCGCCGAGCTCGACGTGATGATCGCGCGCATGGGCGGCGTGGTGCCGCCGATGGGCCTGCTGCTGCCGATCGTGCTGCGCGATCGCGCGGTCGCGCTGGCGATCGCGCACCGCGGCCCCGACACGATGTCGCTCGCCGAGGTCACCGAGCTGTTGCCGCTGGCGGCGGCGACCGCCGATCACCTCGGCCGCCTGATCGCGCGCTCGAAGTCGGTCGGCTATCGCGCGCCGACCGCCGAGGCCGCGCCGGTCGACGCGATCGATCCGTCGACGGTGGCGACCAAGCGGGCCCAGCTCCACAACCGCGCGGTCGGCTGGGCGGTCCCGACCCAGCCGCCCGGTCTACCCGAGCGCGCCCCGGTCCCGATCCCGGCGCCGATCCTCGAGCTGCCGCCGGTCCTGGCGCGGCCGATCGCGGCGGTGGTCGATGTCGTCGAGAGCGACGATGAGCCCGCGGTCGAGGCCGCGATCGTCGAGGCGATCGGCCGGCTCGACGAGGTCCTGCCCGTGATCGCCGAGCGGTTCCCGGGCCGACTGCGGGTCGATCGCTATCACGTCAGCGGCCGGGCGCTGCGCGCCGGTCAGTACGGCGGCCTGCTCGAGCTGGTGATCCGCCTCGGCGTGCCGGTCGCCGATCTGCTGGTCGAGCGCCTCGGCGATCCGCGGCGCGAGGTGCGGTTCTACGCGACCGTGTGCATCGCGGCGATCCGGCCGCGCAGCGCGGTCTACGCGCTGGTCGAGCGGCTGTTCGACAGCGACTACGGCGTGCGCGGCTGCGCGATCGAGGCGCTGCTCGGCTACCCCGCGCGCGATCTGGAGCTGGCGATGCTGCGGGCGCGCCACGCGCTGCACAGCGAGGACCTCGAGCGGGTCGAGGCGTCGACCACCGCGATCGCCGAGCTGGGCGACGCCACCGCGATCCCGGATCTGATCGACATCATCGGCCGCGACAGCAAGCGCACCGATCACGCGCGGCGCGCGCTGGTCGCCCTGACCCGCCACGACTGCGGCACGTCGGAGCGACGGTGGCGGAAGTGGTGGGAGGAGCACCAGGACCGCCACCGCCTCGAGTGGCTGATCGCCGCGCTCGGCGGCCGCGACGCCAACCTGCGGGTCGCCGCGCTCGACGATCTGCGGCGCATGACCGGCGAGAGCTTCGGCGGCGGCGACGATCAGATCCGCCGCGACCGCGGCGACATCCGCGCCCGCTGGGAGCGGTGGTGGAGCGAGACCGGCCGCAAGCGCTTCGTCCGCGACGACGACGAGCGCCACCGACCGACCGCGACGTTGCCGGTCCGCCCGCGCGACTGATCGGCGCGGAATGATCGGCCGCGGTGGTGCGTTGCATCGGCCGTGCATGGCGCGGCCCTGGTGCTGACGATCCTCGTGGCCTGCGGCGGCGACACCGACGCCCGCGACCCGCCCACGGCCGACGACGATCCGGTCGCCGACGGCTTCGATCTTCCGGTCGGCGCGCCCGACGGCGTCGGCTACCACGACGCCCAGCGGTTCGGCGCCAATCGCCACCTCGGCGAGGACTGGAACGGCAACGGCGGCGGCGACTCCGATCTCGGCGATCCGGTCGCGGTGATCGCGCGCGGCCGGGTGACGTTCGCCGACGACGTCGGCGGCGGCTGGGGCAACGTCGTGCGGGTCGTGCATCGCACCCGCGACGGCGAGGTCGAGTCGCTGTACGCGCACCTCGACACCATCGCGGTGACGGTGGGCGAGGCGGTCGCGCGCGGTCAGGTGATCGGCACGATCGGCACCGCGGGCGGCCAGTACGTCGCCCACCTGCACCTCGAGCTGCGCACCGTCATCGGGCGACCGATCGGCGGCGGCTACGGCGCCGCGGTCGGCCAGATCGATCCGACCGCGTTCATCCTCGCGCATCGGCCGCGGTGAAGCGCGCGGCGAACGGCTCGAGCGGCTGGCGCCGCTCCACGCCTGGGCCGAGGCCTGGGCCCGCACCCGCTGAGCAGCGACTCGCGTCGCCGCGGCATCGAACGCAGATGACCGTCCCCGCACCCATCGTCGACTTCGGCGTCGCCGCCAGCGACTACGCCCGCCACCGCATCGGCCATCCGCCCGAGACCTTCCGCCGCCTCGCCGCGCTCGGCGTCGGCCGCG
>JAYTAJ010000670.1:0-8427 GCA_043737575.1 Myxococcales bacterium
GACGCCGCGCTGACGACGATCTACCGGCTGTTCTACCGGGTCGGCACGGTGCGCTGGGTGATGGCGCGCGCGGCGCGGCTGTGGCACCTGCACTACGACACCGGCAAGCTCGAGCTGCGCGAGCACCCCGACGCGATCGATCTGGTCATCGCTGACTTCCCGACCCCCGACTGCACCCACTGCGCGTCGGTGCGCGGCTGGGCCGAGCGATCGATCGAGCTGTCGGGCGGCGAGGCGGTGACGACCGCGGTGGTGGAGTGCCGCCGCAACGGCGACGCGGTGTGCTGTCTGCGCGCGAAGTGGTCGTGACCGGCGCGCTCGCGTACCATGGCGCGATGCGCTGGCGCGGCTTCGTCGTCATGGTGTTGACCGGCTGCAACGCCGTGTTCGGCCTCGATCCGGTCGCGGGCGCCGACGATGGCGCGATGATCGACGCCGCGCCCGACGACGGCACCCAGTCGATCGACGCCCGCGTGATCGACGCCCGCGTGATCGACGCGAGCTGCCCCGCCGACAGCGACTGCGACGGCATCTTCAACATCAACGACAACTGTCCGGCGATCGCCAACTCCGATCAGCACGACGAGGACGACGACAGCCACGGCGACCTCTGCGACAACTGTCCCCACGTCGCGAACGTCCTGCAGCAGGACGACACCGAGGCGGTCCCCGACGACGTCGGCAACGCGTGCGATCCGCACCCGCTCGCCAGCGATCGCCTGGTCCTGTTCGAGCCGTTCACCGACGTCACCGCGGCCCAGTGGCAGCTGGTAGGCACCGGCCTCCACATCGTCGACGACGATCTGCACTTCCCGGGCGACCTTCCCCAGCGCGCCGCCCTGCGCCGCAACTTCCCGCCGAGCAACGGGCAGCTCCACGTCTCCACCGGCTTCGCGGTGGCCCAGGTCCCGCCGTTCGATGGCCCCAACAGCGCGCGCGCGATCGCGGTGCTGATGGGGTCGTCCTCGACCGCGGTCGACGGGCGCACCTGTGTCTTCGACGACGACGCGGCGGTGGGCATGGTCGCGACGCTGAGCGCGCGGGTGACCGGCAACACGATCACGACGGCGGCCCTGGGCCCGATGGCCGTCGACGAGTACACGATGGCCGGCCACACCGCCCCGTCGGGCAGTGTTGGCAACCAGGCGCTGAAGTGCTGGGTCCGCGGCAACGTCGGCTGGCCGGGCGAGACCGCCATCGAGCTGTCCGACGCCGGGCCGTTCATGACCGGCACCGTCGGCGTCGCGTCGATCCGCGTCGCGGCGCGGTTCCACTACCTGATCGTCTACGAGCACGTGACGCCGTGATCGCGCGCGTCCTCCTCGTCGCCGCGGTGCTCGGCGCCGCGCGGCTCGCCGCCGCCGACGACGCCCCGCCGATGGCGCCGCTGGTCGATCCCTGCGTCGGCGGCGGCGGCGCCACCTGCACCCGCGCCCTCGACGGCTTCTACCGGGCGCTGGCCGCGACCGAGGACGGCACCGCGACCCGCGCGACCCGCATCACCTACCTCGGCGACTCGCTCACCGCCGACGACAAGCTGGCGCAGCACCTGCGCGACAGCCTCGGCGCAAAGTTCGGCGATGGCGGCCCGGGCTTTCTCCACGTCGTGCCGCCGCACCACTACTGCCGCACCCGCACCGCCAAGCGGTTCGCGTCGAAGACCTGGAAGCTGTGGGGCGTCGCGACGCCGTTCCCCGCAGATCGCCTGCTCGGGTTCGGCGGCGGCTCGGTCGAGAGCCAGGGCCACGCGTCCTTGACGATCTCGCCGAAGAGCCGGGTCGTCACCACCGCCGAGGTCTACTACCTGGCGCAGCCGGGCGGCGGTGGCTTCACCGTCACCGCCGACGGCGCCGCGGCCGCGACCGTCGCGACCAGCGCGATCGCGAAGAAGGCCGAGTTCGCGACCGTGCCGCTCACCGCCGCGCTCGGCCGTCTCGAGCTGAAGGCGTCGGGCAAGGTCCGCCTGTTCGGGGTCGTGCTCGAGGCCGCGCGCGGCATCGTCGTCGACAACCTCGGCGTCGTGAACGCGACCGCGAAGGCGTGGGCCAAGAACCGCAGCGATCACTGGAAGGGTCAGCTGGCGCGGCGAGCGCCCGATCTGTTCATCGTGATGATCGGCGCCAACGAGGCCGGCTGGCTCGCGGGCGAGGATCTGCGGTCATACGCGACGGTGATCGAGAGCCTGTTGAAGCCGGTGCGCGCCGCCAACCCGGCCGCGTCGTGCCTGGTGATCTCGCCGTTCGATCAGGTCCAGTGGGACGTGAAGGGCAGCCCGCCGCGCACGTCGATCCCGGCGATGGTCGAGGCTAACCGAGCCGCCGCCGCCGCGGTTGGCTGCGGCTTCTGGGACGCCTACGCCTGGATGGGCGGCGCCGGCTCGTCGAAGCAGTGGCGCAAGTCGGGCTGGATGACCAACGACTACGCCCACCCGACGCCCGCGGGCGACGCCCGCATCGGCCGCGCGCTGTCCGACGCGCTGCTCGCTGGCTACGCCGCGTTTCGCCTTCGCTGATCGATCTGGGATCGATCGCGCGGCGGTGCGGTTGCGCGCGGCGCGGCGCCGCATATCCTGCGCCAATGTCCGAGCCCGACCGCGTCGTACGCGCGATGACCATGGACGGCGCGTTCCGCCTGATCGCGGCTGTCGTCACCGACACCGCGCGCGGCGCCCTCGGCGCCCAGGCGACCGGCGACGAGCTCGGCCTGCGCCTCGCCGAGCTGATCGCCGCCGCGGTGCTGGTGCGCGAGACCACGCAGCCGGTGCGGCGGGTGCAGCTGGTGTGGCGCGATCGCCGCGGCGGCACCCTGGTCGCCGACTCGCTGCCCGAGGGTCAGTGCCGCGGCCTGGTCAACCCCGGCGAGAGCACGGAGGTCCTGCTCGCGGGCGGCCACCGCCTGGTCGTCAACTACACGTCGCCGCGCGGCGAGCCGTACCAGGGCGTGATCGGCGTCCCCGACGGCGACGACTTCGCGACCGCGTTGATGCGCTACTTCAAGGAGTCCGAGCAGATCACGTCGCTGGTCGCGCTGACCGCGCTGCCCGGGCCGGGCGGTGTCCGCGTGGTCGGCGGCTACGTCATGCAGGTCACCCCCGAGGCGACCAAGGAGCTGATCGAGGCGATGACCGAGCACCTCGCGGCGCTCGAGCCGATCGCGATCTTGCTCGAGGGCCGCGGCGCCACCGCCGACGGGCTGTGCCAGGCGGTGTTCGAGGGCTACCGCTACGCCGACCTGGCATCGTCGCCGCTCGAGTTCGGCTGCACCTGCAGCGCGATCCGGGTGATGAGCAGCATCCTCACGCTGCCCGAGGTCGAGATCGACTCGATGCTGACCGGCGACACCCTCGAGGTCCGCTGCGATGGCTGCGGCCGCAACTACCGCGTCGAGCCCGACGAGCTGCGGGCGTTCCGCGACGCCAGCCGCGCGAGCTGAGGTTGCGAGCGCAGCGAGGAACCGAATCTCCTCTGGGAGTCGAGTCGGAATGGCAGTTCTGACCAACGCTCTGAGAGCGCGCTCGATGCGGGCAGCGCTGATCGTCGTGATGCTGGCGGTCATCGCCGCGCCCGCGCGCGCGCACCAGTCGTCGATCACGTACTCCGAGGCCGACGTCGACGGCGCCGCGGTCGCCTACGCGATCCGGATCGCGCCCGGCGATCTCGCCGAGCCGGTCGGCCGCGATCCCGCGGCGGTGGTGGCCCTGGCGTCGATCACCGCCGACGAGTGGCGCCACCTCGCGACCTACGTGACGACCCGGATCGACGTCGCCGACGGCGCCGTGGCGTGCCCGATCGTCGACGCGGTCGCCGCCGCCGAGCGCGATCAGGCGGTGGTGCGGTGGCGCGCGGTGTGTCCGGCGCCGATCGTGCGGCTGGTCATCAGCTACCGGCTGTTCTTCGATCTCGATCCGGCTCACAACGCCGCGCTGCGGGTCACGGTCGCGGATCGCGACCCGGCCGACACGATCCTCGTCAGCGACGCCGCGCGGTTCGTGTGGGCGCTGCGCGAGGCGCCGCCGTCGGGCGCGCTGGCGTTCGTCCGGGCTGGCGTCCACCACGTCGCGACCGGCCTCGATCACGTCGCGTTCGTCCTGGCGCTGCTGCTCGCGCTGGTGCTGGTCCGCAGCCCCGACGGCTGGCAGCGGCGGCCGATCGGCCCGGCGCTGCGCGCGACCGCGGTGATCGTGTCGGCGTTCACCCTCGCCCACTCGCTGACGCTGATCGCGGCGGCGCTGGGCTGGGTCGCGCTGCCGAGCCGCGTCGTCGAGAGCCTGATCGCGGCGTCGATCGTGTGGACCGCGGTGGCCGCCGTGGTGCGGCCCGACGCGCGCTGGCGCTTCGCGATCACGTTCGGCTTCGGCCTGATGCACGGCCTCGGCTTCGCGCGGATGCTCACGCCGCTGTTGCCGCCCGGCGACGTCGTGGTGCCGCTCCTGTGCTTCAACGTCGGCGTCGAGCTGGCGCAGCTCGCGATCGTCGCGGTCGCGCTGCCGACCGCGTGGCTGGTGGCACGGCTGATCGGCGCGCCGCGCTATCGCGAGGTCGCGCTGCCGATCGCCGCCGGGCTCCTGGCGCTGTTCGGCGGCGTCTGGTTCGTCGAGCGAGTGTTCGACGTCGTGGTGCTCGGGCTGTAGCCGCGCCGCGCTCAGCCGGCTTCGCGCACGAACAACAGGTACTGCTCTTCCAGATCGTCGACCTCCATCGGGCGGCCGCACCGCGGACACGGCGTCGCCGGCAGCTTGCCGCCGTTGTCGCGACACGCCGACGTCAGGAACAGCTGGTCGATCTGCTCGTCGCACTCGGTGCACACCATCGGCGCGAAGAACGACACCAGCTTGCCGTGGCCGAGAAAGCCCGCGACCATGTTGCACTGATCGACGACCGGTGGCGGGCACTGCACGAACTGCAGCCGCGCGCTCTGCGGGATCTTTCGCACCGCGTCGATCCACGCCCGCACGCCGAACGAGTTGATCCGCCGCACGCCGCGCATCGCGACCTCGACCGGCCGCTCGCCCAGCGCCGCCAGCGGCGCGAGGTCGGCGTTCTCGTCGATGATGCCGGTGATCGCGACGTGATCGACGCCGTCGCGCTCGGCGATCTCCAGCGTGAAGGTCGGCCGCGCGATCATGCGCGATCCTGGATGAAGATGTGGAACGACTTCGCTTGCTGGCGGAACCGCTTCATCGTGAGCCGTAGATCGATCAAGCAGATCACCTCGGTGCGCCGGCCCGGCTCGACGTTGATCACGAACTTCGACAGCGACTGGAACACCCGATAGAGGCCAATGCCGGCCCCGCCCGACGCCTCCGACAGCTGCTCGGGTCCCTTCACCAGACACCGATTCAGGTACGACACCACGGTCTCCTGGGTCAGCGCGCCGAACGGATCGATCTGCGCGACCGCGATGTAGTCGCCGTCGCACGCGAACTCGAGATAGCCGACCTCGTCGTCGGCCAGCTCGACCGGCTCGCGCCGCGATCGCCGCGCGTACTTCGGCTCGCCGGTCTCGGTGCGCGGCGCGTTGTAGATCGCGTTGGTGACCAGCTCGTCGGCGACGGTCTCGACCAGCTCGACCACGCGCTCGTTGCAGCCGAGCGCGAGCGCGTAGCTCGCGACCTCGGCGAGGTAGTCGAGCTTCTTGCGGGAGTCGCGGATCTCGATGCGGACCGGCTCGACGCCCCACAGCAGGTACTTGCCGAGGCCGAACAGATCGCGCCGCAACAGCTTCTCGGCGGTGATGATCAGCTCGTCGGGCTCGAGCGGCTCGTCGTTCTTGGCGATCAGGTTGCGCAGGAACGGCCGCGTCACCATCAGCGGCAGGTTGTGCTCGGTCGGCGCGGTCGAGTGCAGCACCAGCTTGGTGCCCGGCCACCGGGTCTCGAACGCGGCGAGGCGCTCGGTCCAGCGCGGATCGTCGCGCAGGGGTGGGTCGTACGACAGCATCATCAAGTCCCAACCGCCGGTGTCCATCGCGGCGATCACCTCGTCGCTGTCGGCGGCCGAGCGGACCTCGGAGCCCGTGGCGGCGAGCGAGCGCTCCGCGACGCGGCGGGCCCGCGGGTCGGGGTCGAAGAACAAGATTCGCTTACCGCGCATGACCCTTGTGGCCAGCGTATCACAACGCACTTGCCAGCGACCCGGTGCTCTCCTCTATACTGACGCCCGACATTGGCAGTAACCGACGACAGCGAGGGGCCGAAGGTGACAGACCCGGGCCTGCACGACAGTGCCGTTCGGCCAGTCGTGCTCTGCGTCGACGACGAGCCGCACAACCTCGATCTGCTCGATCGCGCGCTGCGCAAGCGCTTCGACGTGCTCGCCGAGGCGCTGCCGACCGCGGCGCTCGAGGTGCTCGCGGAGCGCGCCGACGTCGCGGTGCTGGTGGTCGACTTCCGCATGCCGGGCATGAACGGCGTCGAGCTGCTCGCGCGCGCGGCGCAGCTGCGGCCCGAGGTGCGGCGGGTGCTGGTGACCGGCTACGCCGACGCCGACACCGTGATGGCGGCGGTCAACAGCGGCGGCGTCCACTACGTCGTGCGCAAGCCGTGGCGGCCGCCCGAGCTGGCGACGCTGATCGGCGAGCTCGCCCACGCCCACGCGCTCGCGGTCGAGAACCTGCGACTGATCGCCGAGCTGCGCGGCGCCAACGATCAGCTGCTGCGGCGCGAGCGCCAGCTCGAGCGCTCGCTCGACGTCCAGGGCGCCGAGATCGGCGTCACCGAGCGCCAGCTCGAGCGGGTGTCCGAGGAGCTGGCGGTGGCGTCGTTCCGCGACGCGCTGACCGGCCTCTACAACCACGGCATCTTCCAGGAGCGGCTGCGCGAGGAGGTCGCGCGAGCCCACCGCGCCGGCACCGCGCTCGCGCTGCTGTTGATCGACGTCGACGGCTTCGCGCAGATCAACCAGGCGATCGGCTACCAGGCCGGTGACGCGATCTTGCGGCGGGTCGCCGAGCTGCTGACCGCCGGCAACTCGCCGGGCCGGGTCCGATCGAGCGACATCGCGGCGCGGTTCGGCGGCGAGGAGTTCGCGCTGATCCTGCCCGACACCGCCAAGGCCGGCGCGGTCGCCAAGGCCAACCGCCTGCGCGAGACCATCGCCGGCGCCGAGCTGGTGCGGACCTGGGCCCGCGACGCCGGGATCGTCGAGGAGGCCGCCGATCGCGCGCTGACCGTCACGGTCGGCGTCGCGGCGCTGCCCGACGACGCCACCACGCCCGACGCGCTGCTCGCCGCCGCCGAGGCCGCGTTGCGCGCCGCCAAGAGCACCGGCGGTCGCGGCCGGGTCCACTTCCTCACCGCCGACGGTGGCAGCCAGGCGGCGCCGCTGGTGTCGACGCCCGAGCCGCCGGCCGACAAGTTCCGCCCGTACCACGATCGCATGAGCGAGGTGATCGCGATCCTGCAGCGCGATCGCGCGATGAGCTGCCTGTACGTCGATCTGGCGCAGCTCGAGCGCATCCGCATCGAGCTCGGCGTCGCGCCGCACGCCGAGATCTACGAGCGCGCTGGCGCGGTGCTCGACCGCCTGCGCGGACCGCTGCTGCGCCCGGGCGATCTGATCTGTCGCTCGAGCGACGAGGACGCCTACGTCTGCCTGCTGTCGCCGCGCGACGCCAGCCAGCTCGATCTCGAGCGCCTCGCCGCGGCGGTCGCCGAGGCGGTGTCGGCGGCGCTGGCGCCCGCGGTGCGCGAGATCCTGCGCGACGAGCCGCGGGTCCACGTCGGCTCGGCCCGGGTGCTGTCGAACCCGATGATGCGGCACGAGAAGCTGGTCGCGCGCCTGGTCGCCGAGGCGATCGACTCGGCGAAGCTGTCGCGCCAGCGCGGCGCCCAGCGCGACAAGGCGGTGCTGCAGGACATCATCCTCGGCGACGCGCTGATCCCGGTCTACCAGCCGATCGTCCACATCGAGACCGGCGAGGCGTTCGGCTTCGAGGCGCTGACCCGCGGCCCGCGCGGCACCCGCATGGAGTCGCCGTCGACCTTGTTCGCGGTGGCCGAGGAGGTCGATCTCACGTTCGAGCTGGATCGCGCGTGCTTCCGCGGCGCGCTGCGGCGCGCGGTCGGGCTCGAGCCGATCCACCGCCTGTTCGTCAACCTGTTGCCGCTGTCGTTCTACGACTCGAGCTTCATCGAGATCGAGGTCAGTCACCTGCTCGCGGCGGCGACGCTCACGCCCGCCAACATCGTGTTCGAGATCAGCGAGCGGCTCGCGATCGAGAACTTCGCGTCGTTCCGTCGCGCGCTGGCGATCTACACCAGCATGGGCTTCGGGGTCGCGATCGACGACGTCGGCACCCGCCACGCCAACCTCGAGACCGTCATGGCGCTGCGGCCGCACTTCATCAAGATCAGCGACGTGCTGACCCGCGGCATCGCGCGCTCGACGATCAAGCGCGAGATGCTCCGCTCGCTGAAACACATCGCCG
>JAYTAJ010000671.1:0-8423 GCA_043737575.1 Myxococcales bacterium
ACGATCTACCTCAACGGCGGCCAGCGCGGCTTCCTCGTCGCCCTCGCCCCCGCCGACCTGGTCCGCGTCCTCACGCCCACGCTCGTCGACGTCGCGATCTAGCGGCCGCTGCCCCGAGCGAGCGGATCGACTCGGAGTCCGTCGGATCGCGCGCCAGGATGCGGTTTTGACGCCTGCTAGGATGTGACCGCGATGAGCCAACAGCAGACTTGGTCTCCTGGATTGACCCACCTGATTGCCCAGCACGCGGGCTATCGGTGCACCCGGGCGTCGTGTCACTGCAAGACCGTCCGGCCGACGGAATCGCCGAGAGACGATCTCAAGGCGGGTGTCGTCGTCGGGATTGCTGACGGTGAGCAGGCGGGCGGCATCGACATGGCCGTCTGGATGTGTGAGGCGTGCGCGTTATCGTCGACGGCCAGCGGCCCCGAGCTGCGCCGATGGCGAGATCAACATGCCGAGTGGCTGAGCGCGGGGGCGCCGTGGCCGCTACGGCTGCTTCGAAGACACTCCTTCGGTCAGCTGATCGTTTCCACATTGGTCGGATTGGCTGCGGCGTGTTTCGTCATCGTGCAAGGGCGGGAACAGACAAATCAGATCCTCGCCGCGGTCTGGTTCGCGGTCGCGCTACCCGTGACCGTTCTGCTCGCACGTATCGTGATGTATTACCTCGCCGAGAAGCAGCGTGAAGTGATCTGGGCGAGCCTTCCTCGACTTGGCACCCGGGTCGGTTGGATCGCGGTGGTGGCGGGGAGCGCCTCAGCGGTCGTACCCGCTCTACTTGGGCGTGACGTTGGCGTGCGTGGCGATCTTGTCGAGACGTGGCCCTTGGTGCTCGTGACTGCATCGATCCACGTCCTGCAGTTCGTGGTCGGCAGCTACATGCTCGTGTGGCTCATAGGCTTGTTCGTCGCGAAGAAGCGAGAGGCCGCAATGGGGCGCAGCCCCGGCACTGGCGTTGGGGCCGAGATCGTGACCTCTCCCGTCGAGAGCAAGTTCGTCGTTCCGCTCACCCAGCTCTTCACCCTCGCCACGTTGTCGAACTTTGCGGTGCTGCTGTCAGCCGAGCCCACCCTGCTCACACCGTCTTGGGGTCTCGTCCGATGGTCCCCGAGCTTCCTGGTGCTGTGGACGCCTGGAGTCCTCTGCGGCGGCGTGGCGTTCACCGCACTCTGCCTGTTCCACTACCTGCGAGCGAGTCAGTTGAAGGCCGTCGAGGCGGGCGAGGCCTTCAGCATCACGGGCGTGTCGTCCTGGGCCGTGAGCACGCTGCTGGTCATCGGTGGCAAGCAGAGCGTCGTCGACTTCCTCGGGACGATCTGAGCCGCCGCTACGGCGCGTCGACGCCCGCGTCGCCGCCGCAGGTCATCTCGGCGGCGGCCTTGATGGCCTCGCCGTTGCTGCAGTCGAGCGCGCCGCTGTTGCACGCGCAGCCGAACTGGCGGAGGCCCGAGCTCTGGCCGCACACGGTCAGCGACCCGCCGTAGCCGCACTCGTGCAGCTGCGACGGGATGCCGCCTTCGAGCGGCGCCACGCACGGGCGGCCGTCGTACTGCGTGACCAGCGCGTCGATGGTCCCGCTGGTGAGGCCGGTCGCGTCGATCTGATCGCAGCGGCGGATCGACAGGTCGGCGTCGATCTGGGCGACGTCGACGACGGTCGGGGCGTCGATCGGGATGAGCTCATCGGCGCCGCCGCACGCGGCGATCAGCAAGACAGTGATCAAGAAGGCAAAGCGCATGGCGGCGATCCTAACCCGTGAAGCGACGCGCCCGCGTGATCAGAGTGGCGGTCAACTACGATTCCGTGGCCGACGTCGGCGACGCCGCGATCCTTCACCGATCCGACGCGTGCAGGCGATCTTGCCGCCGCAGTTCGAGCGCGACGAAGGGGGCCCACGACGTCAGCAGCGCGAAGGACAGATCATGCGCGGAGTACAGCGTCGCGTATCGCTCACGCGCTTGCCGACATCCCGAGCCGTTCAGGCTCAAATCGTCGATGGTGTCCTGCACGCGCTTCGCGGTCCTCTCGTCCAGCGCAACACGTGGCCGCACTTGATAGCCGACGAGCTCCAGCTCGAACCAATCGCCGATCTCGAACGGATCGAGGATTCTCTCGAATGCACCCTTCCTTCCGTTGACGAGACCGCACGCGAGTCGGTAATTGCTCCACTCGTACGCGCGATCCCACGACCTCGACTTCGGCACGAAATGATCGACCGAGGGATCGCCGGTCTCCTCGTGGATGTAGAGCGCAGTGTACGAACACAGCCGACCATAGAGGCGGAGCAGATCGTCCAGCACTTCGGTCCAGTAGGGCGGCATCTCATCGCTCGGAATCGCTTCGCGGCTCGTGTACCGCGCCTTCCGCTTGGGTCCCGGCCGCTTCACCGTCGCGCCTTCCCCGACCATCTCCGAAAGCGCGCTCAAGCCCTTCTGGCGAACATCGAGATCGAAACGTGCCGGCTCGGGAGCCGGCGCCACGCGGATCACGTCTTGCCTCCAAGCTCCGCGAAAAACGCTCGCCAACGAATCCAGAATGGATCCATCTCGGGCAGCCGCGCCGCGCGCAGCGCCGCGTCGATCTCCGTCGCCTCTGCCTGCGTCGGTGCTTGCTCTCGCAGGTACGCGAGCGCTCGATCGACCGCCTGCTCGGCTGGAACTGAGCGCCCGCCGCTGCTCATGTTGAATGCTTCGCTGGTGAGCCAGTTCGACGCGTCGCCCCGCCGGACGAAGGTGCGCTGTTCCAATCGCACCGAGGGCGGCGCACCTTGCTCGCTGGTCAGATCGAGATCGAACCACTTGTCTTGCTGCGCGTCGAAGAACGGTTCGACGGACGCCATCACCAGCGGCGAGTGGGTGGCACAGAGGATCTGGACGGTCGCCTGCTCGGCGAGGCGCTCCATCACCTGCAACAGCGCGCCCACGACCGTCCGCTGCCAGCGCGGGTGCAAGTGAGACTCGATCTCGTCGACCAGGAACGTCACCTGATGCGACGGTGCTTGATCGAGCAGCTTCGATGCCTCCAGGTGCGAACGCCACGCCCAGACGAGCAGATAACAGAGCGCCGCGATCCGCCGGATCCCCGCTGACGCGAACGGAAGCGGGACATCCGCTCCGTACGGCATGTGGATGGTCGGCACCCGGCGGTCGTCCTCGAGATCGACCTTCGTGAGCGGCCCCGGCACCAAACGCTCCGCGGGTGATGGCGACAGCGTCGCTAGGGCCGCCTCAAGCATGGCGAAGGTCGCCTTGCCTTCGCTCTGCCAGAAGCCCCAATCGCTGATCAGCCCATTGCAGAGCTGAAGATTGTTGATGCGCAAGCCGTCCCAGACTTCGCGGGCCGTGAAGACATACGCCGGCTGGCGCTCCGGGATCTCGACGCCGCCGCGAGTCACCCAGTAGTTGCGCGCCGGATCCCAGACTGAGAATCCGCCGTCGACCTGGGCATAGATGACGAGGCCGGGATTCCCGGGGCGTCCCTTCGGACCGGTCCAGCTCTGACGCTTGCGATCGAAGGTGCTCGGGTACTGCGCCTTGTTTTTCTTCGCCTGGAACGAGAACTCGATGGTGGCCGGTCCCGGCCCAGACGGTAGCGCCATCGCCCCCGAGGTGACCTTGGCGTTCACCTCGGCTGGCCAGCGGCGCGTGAGCGCCCACCACGCGACGTCGAGCAAGAAGCTCTTGCCGAGACCATTGTCGCCCGTGATCAGGTTGAGCCGCGGTGCGAGCGATAGCTCCATCTCCGGCGCCGGTCCGACGTTCCGCAGGCGAAGATACTCGAGCATCAGTGCACCCCGAGGTAGGCCTTGCGGATCGCGTCGTCGGCGGCGAGCGCCTTGGCCGGCCCGCTGGTGACGAGGGTGCCGACCTCGAGGACATGACCGACGTCGGCGACGCCGAGCGCCATGTGGGCGTTCTGCTCGACCAGCAGGATGGTCGTGCCCTCGGCGGCGATGGTCTTCACGATCTGGAAGATCAGCTGGACCATCTGCGGCGCCAGGCCGAGCGACGGCTCGTCGAGCAAGAGCAGCTTGGGCCGCGCGACCAGGGCGCGGGCGATCGCGAGCATCTGCTGCTCGCCGCCCGACAGCGTGCCCGCGTCCTGGGTCAGGCGCTCGCGCAGCCGCGGGAACAACGACAGCGCGTGCTCGCGATCCTTGGCGATGCCGGCCTTGTCGGTGCGCAGGTACGCGCCGATGTCGAGGTTCTCGGACACCGACAGGTTGGCGAAGATGCCGCGGCCCTCGGGCGCGTGAGACAGCCCGCGCGCGACGATGGTGTGGGGCTTCTTGCCGGTGATGTCGCGACCGTCGAACCGCACCGTGCCCGCGCTCGGCCGCAACAGGCCGGAGATCGCGCGCAGGGTCGTGGTCTTGCCGGCGCCGTTGGCGCCGATCAGCGTGACGACCTGGCCCTGCTCGACGGAGAAGCTGACGCCGCGCAGCGCGTGGATGCCGCCGTACTTGACGTCGAGCCCGCTGACCTCGAGGAGCGCCATCAGGTCACCGCTCCCAGCTCGTCGCCCTCGGCGCCGCCCGACGCGTCGGGCACGCCGAGGTAGGCCTCGATCACCGCGGGGTCGCGCTGGATCGCGGCGGGCTCGCCGCGCGCGATCGTCACGCCGTGATCGAGCACGGTGATGTGCTCGCAGATGTCCATGACCAGCCCCATGTCGTGCTCGATGAGCAAGATCGACACGCCGAACTGCTCGCGCAGCTTCTGGATCAGGCCGCGCATCTCGTGCTTCTCGATCGTGTTCATGCCGGCGACCGGCTCGTCGAGCAAGAGCACCTTGGGCTGGGTCGCCAGCGCGCGCGCGATCTCGAGGCGACGCTGATCGCCGTAGGGCAAGCTCTTGGCTTGCTCGCGGGCGCGGTGGGCGATGCCGAGCACGTCGAGCAGCGCCAGCGACCGCTCGAGGATCTCGGCCTCCTCGGCGAGGTAGCGCGGCGATCGCAGGATGCTGCGCACCAGCCCCGAGCGCGCCCGCACCCCGGCCGCGATGCGGACGTTGTCGAGCACGTCGAGATCGCCGAACAGCCGGATGTTCTGGAACGTGCGCACCAGGCCGGCGCGGGCGATCTCGCTCGGCTTCTTGCCGTCGAGGCGTTGATCGCCGAGCCGCACCGCGCCGCGGTCGGCGCGATACACGCCGGTCAGCAGGTTGAAGACGGTGGTCTTGCCGGCGCCGTTGGGGCCGATCAGCCCGTGCAGGCCACCGACGGGCACGCTGAACGACAGGTCGCTCACCGCCTTCAAGCCGCCGAACGACTTCGACAGGCCCTCGGCCGACAGCGCCGCGGCGGCGGTCATCGCTTGGCCTCGTCGTCGTCGAGATCGTCGAGGTCGCGGCCGGTCACGGTGGCCCACAGCTGGCGCGGCAGGCGACGGACGATGCGACGCACCACGAACGGCAGCGCGACCAGCCACTTCACCAGCCGCCACGGCGCGGTCTTCAGCGACCGACCGACCTCGAGCCAGTCGACCTCCCACAGCTCCTTCAAGCCGAGCAGGCCTTGCGGCCGCAGGATCATCATCAGGATCAGCGCGATCGCGTAGACGATCATCCGGTACTCGGAGAACTCGCGGAAGATCTCGGGCAAGAGCGTCACGCCGATCGCCGCGATGCAGACGCCGGTGATCGAGCCCATGCCGCCGAGCACGACGATGATGACGATGTCGATCGACCGCTGGAAGCCGAGGTCGGCGGGCCGCAGGCTGTTGCCGAGCTCGTGGGCGTAGAGGCCGCCGCCGACGCCGGCGAAGAACGCCGACATCATGAACGCCGACACCTTCGAGCGCGTGGTGGCGATGCCCATCGCCTCGGCGGCGATCTCGTTCTCGCGCACCGCGAGCAGCTGGCGGCCCTTGTTCGAGTACTTCACGCGGTACGCGACCAGGCAGACGATGCCGACGAAGACCCAGACCCAGAACGGGTTCTTCGGATCGATGTAGCGCGGCCCGCCGATGAAGCCGAGGCCGGCGCCGAGGTTGTCGCCGAGCGTCCACCAGTCGGTGCGCTGGACCTCCTCGACCGACATGATCACGTCGCTGGTCTGCTGCAGGAGCACGCGGATGATCTCGCCGAAGCCGAGCGTGACGATCGCGAGGTAGTCGCCGCGCAGGCGCAAGCTCGGCAGGCCGACCAGCCACCCGGCCAGCGCCGCGACGACGCCGCCGGCGAGACACGCGCCGAGCAGCAACAGCTCGCCGGGCCCGAGGAAGCCGCCGTAGATCGCCTTGGTGCCGAACAGGTTGATCGAGCCGTAGTAGACGATCGCCGCCGCGGTGTAGCCGCCGACCGCCATGAAGCCGGCGTGGCCGAGCGAGAACTGCCCGGTGAAGCCGTTCACGATCCCGAGCGACACGCCGAGGACGATCGCGATGCCGACGTCGACCATCATCTTGCCGTAGAAGTCGCCGATCGACGTCGCGACCACGGTCTGCATCAGGTACGCGAGCACCAGCGCGGCGACCACCGGCCCCGCCGAGAACGCGGTCGCCTTCGCGAAGCCGGGCGTCGGGCGCGACATCAGACCTTCTCCGCGGTGGCGTTGCCGAGCAGCCCGGCCGGCCGCACCAGGAGGACCAGGATCAGGACGCCGAACACGTAGACGTCGCGCATCTGCGGCGACCGATACGCCGCCGCGAACATCTCGATCGCCGCGATCAGGAACGCGCCCGCGACCGCGCCGCGGACGTTGCCGATGCCGCCGACCACCGCGGCGACGAACGCCTTCAAGCCGAGCAGCACCCAGATCGCGTCGGCGGTCTGGTTGAGCTGGCGATACTTCAGGCCGTAGAGGACGCCGCCGGCCGCGGCCAGCGCCGAGCCGATCATGAAGGTGATCGACACGACCCGATCGACCGGGATGCCCATCAGCGCCGCGGTCTGCTCGTTCCACGACACCGCGCGCATCGCGGTGCCGAGCTTGGTCGCGAACACCAGCCACTGCAGCAGCACCAGCAGCACCAGCGCGAGCACGACCAGCACCACGTCGGCGGTCGGGATCTGCACGCCCGCGATCGTGAACAGCGCCGCCTCCGACAGGAGCCGCGGCATGCGCTGCGGCTGGGTGCCGAACAGGTACTCGAGCTGTCCCGCGTTCTGCAGCAAGAGGGACACGCCGATCGCGGTGATCAGCACGTTCAGGCGCGGCGCGCGCCGCAGCGGCCGGTAGGCCAGGCGCTCGATCGTGAAGCCCAGCACCGCGCTCACCGCCATCGCCATCACCAGCACCAACGGCATCGCGAACACCGGCGAGCCGGTGCCGGCCCAGCCCAGCGCCGCCGCGATCACGAACGCGATCCACGCGCCGTACGTGACGATGTCGCTGTGCGCGAAGTTGATGAAGCGCAGGATCCCGTAGACCAGGGTGTAGCCGAGCGCGATCAGCGCATAGAGGCTGCCCAGGGTCAGGGTCTGGATGCAGACCTGGACGAATTTCGTCACGCGACGGTCAGCTTCGGCTCGTCAGGGAGCGGCCGGGTAGCGCTTCAGCGGCGGCCGCAGGCCCTTGTCGATCTTCACCACCACCGCCGACTTCGAGGCGTCGCGGTTGGCGTCGATCGTGATCTCGCCGGTCACGCCGGCGAAGCCCTTGGTCGCCGCGATCGACGCCGCGAGATCTTTGCCGCCCAGCGACGGCGCGCGATCGATCGCCGCGAACAGCAGGTTGGCCGCGTCGTAGCCGAGCGCCGCCAGGCCGTCGGGCGCCGCGCCGTGCTTGGCCCGGTACTTCTGGACGAACGCCTTCACCTCGGGCCGCTCCTCCTGGGGCGAGTAGTGGTTCGAGTAGTAGCTGCCCTGCACCGCGTCGCCGCCGATCTCCTCGAGCTTGTCCGAGTCCCAGCCGTCGCCGCCCAGGAACGGCACCGTGATCCCGAGCTTGCGCGCCTGGCTGATGATGTTGGCGGCCTGCGTGTAGTAGCCGGGCAGGAACACCGCCTGCGGGTTGGCTTCCTTGATCGACGTGAGCTGCGCCGACACGTCGGGGTTGTTGGAGTCGTAGGCCTGGCGGGTCGCGACCGTGCCGCCCGCCGCCTTGAGCGCGCGGTCGAAGAAGTCGGCCAGGCCCTTCGAGTACGGCTCGCCCTGATCGAACAGGATCGCCACGTTGGTCGCCTTCAGCTCCTCGACCGCGAACCGGGCCACGACCTTGCCCTGGAACTCGTCGAGGAAGCAGACGCGGAAGATCATGTCGCCGACCTGCGTGACCGCCGGGTTCGTCGACGACGGCGAGATCATCGGCACGCCGTATTGCTGCGCGACCTGACCGCCGGCCAGCGACAGCCCCGACGCCACCTCGCCCAGGATGGCGACCACCTTGTCCTGCGTGATGAGGCGCGTGACCGCCGTGCCGGCCTCCTGCGGCTTGCCGGCGTCGTCGAGCGTCTTCAGCTCGATCTTGCGGCCCTTGA
>JAYTAJ010000672.1:0-8421 GCA_043737575.1 Myxococcales bacterium
GAAGGGCTGGGAGCCAGGTGCCCGGCCTCACGCGCGCCTACATTGACACCGCTCGGTGGCGGCGGGATCCTCGACGACGTGATCGGCCAGATCGTCGGCAACCACCGCATCCTTGCGGAGATCAGCCACGGCGGCATGGGCGTGGTGTATCGGGCCGAGCACGTGATGCTGGGCCGTCCCGCGGCGGTGAAGGTGCTGCTGCCGCAGTTCTCTCACGCGCGCGACATCGTGATCCGGTTCTTCACCGAGGCCAAGGCCGCGTCGTCGATCCGCCACCCCAACATCATCGAGATCTTCGACTTCGGCCACCTGCCCGACGGTCAGGCCTTCATCGTCATGGAGTTCGTCGCGGGCGACACCCTGACGCGCCACCTGGCGCAGCGGCCGATGCGCGAGCCCGAGGCGCTCGAGCTGGGGCGCCAGGTCGGCAGCGCGCTGCTCGCCGCCCACGAGCGCGGCGTCGTGCATCGCGATCTCAAGCCCGACAACATCATGCTGGTCGCCGACGCCGAGCGACCGGGCGGCTGGCGCTACAAGCTCGTCGACTTCGGCATCGCCAAGCTCGCCGATCCCGGCAACGGCCCGTCGCACACCCGCACCGGCGCGCTGCTCGGCACGCCGACGTACATGTCGCCCGAGCAGTGCCGCGGCGCGGGTCAGGTCGATCACCGCTGCGATCTGTACTCGCTCGGCTGCATCCTCTACGAGGCGATCGCGGGGCGGCCGCCGTTCGTCGCCGAGGGCACGGGCGAGCTGATCGCGGCGCACCTGTCGTACGCGCCAGCGCCGCTCGCGCACGTCGCCGCGGGCGTGTCGCCAGCGGTCGACGCGCTGGTGATGCGGCTGCTCGCCAAGCGCGCCGACGATCGCCCCGCGTCGGCGGCGGCGATGCTCGCCGAGCTCGACGCGCTGCCGACCGGCCCGGCCGCGGTGCGCCTGCCGAGCTATCCCGGATCGCAGATCACCGTCGCCGCGGGTCCGCCGACGACGCTCGGCGGTGCGACCGGCCAGAGCGCGGGGCACACGGTGGCGCGCGCGCGCGGCCGCGGATGGATCGCGGGCGTCGCGGTCGGCGTGATCGCGTGCGGGATCGCGGTGGGCGTCGGGCTCACGGGCGGTGACGGCGAGGCGACCAAAGCCGCGAAGCCCGCGCCCATTGCCGTCCCCGCGACCGTCCCCGCGACCGTCCCCACGCCCGTACCCGCAACCGTAGCCGTCACCGTACCCGTACCCGTACCCGTACCCGTACCCGTACCCGTGACCGTGACCGTGACCGAACCCGTTGCCGTTCCCGTCACCGAACCCGTTGCCGTTCCCGTCACCGAACCCGTTGCCGTAGCCGTTCCCGTCACCGTTCCCGCCGCCCCGGTCGCCAAGCCGTCCCGTCCCTCCTCGACGCGTCCGTCCCGTCCCGCCAAGCCTCCGCGTCCGTCCCGCCCCACCAAGCCCACCGGCCCGGTGGTGGATCCCGACGATCTGTGAGGCCGCTCGTCGCCCTCACCGCGCTCGCCGTCGCCGCGATCGCCTCGACCGCGGTCGCGCGCGCCGATGACGAGGCCGCCAAGCGCGAGGCCCGCGCGCTGATCCGCGAGGGCAACCGGCTCCTCGAGCAGCGCGATCCCGCGGGCGCGCTCAGCCTGTTCAACGCCGCGTACGCCAAGTTTCCCAGCGGCAAGATCCTCGTCAACATCGGCAGCGCCGAGAAGGAGCTCGGCCACCTCGCCGCCGCCGCCAACGCCTACGCGCGCTACCTCGCCGCGGGCGACGACGACGACGCCCGCCAGAAGCAGATGAAGAAGCTCCTCGCCGAGCTCGACCGCGGCCTCGGCCGCGTCGCGGTGGAGGTCACGCCCGCCGACGCCGAGCTGCAGCTCGCCGACGGCGCGTGGGCGCCGGCCGCCGCGCTGGCCGAGTGGCGCGCGACCCCGGGCGAGCTGACGGTGCGCGCCCGCCGGGCCGGCTTCGTCGACGGCGACACCACCGCGACGATCGCGAAGGGCGCGGTCTTGCGCCTGACGATCGCGCTGGTCGCCGTGCCCGACGCGCCGCCGCCCGACGTCGTGATGACGCCGCCGAGCAGCGAGCTGGTGACGCCCGGCCCGCGCCCCGCGCGCGGCGGCGGCGGTCGCCTCGGCGTCGCCGGCAAGGTCGTCGTCGACGGCAAGGGCCGCGGCGCCGCGGGCGTGCTCGGCGCGGTGGTCGGCTTCGGCCCGCTCTCCGTCGACGTCGCCGCGATCGTCGGCCCGACCTTCGGCGCCTACGGCGGCCTGCGCCTCAGCGCGACCCAGCGCCGCGTGCGTCCCGTCGTCGCCGCGGGGGTGCCGGTGTTCTTCGACGGCGGCGCGCGGTTCGGCGCCCGCGCGGCGGGCGGCGCCGAGTGGCACCTCAGCCCCCGGCTGCGGATGACCGTCGAGATCGGCGCCGAGTACCTGTTCACCCGCGGCGCCGGCATCGATCGCTGGCTGTTCGCACCCGCCGTGTCCGCGGAGGC
The DNA here is from genome assembly GCA_043737575.1 of Myxococcales bacterium. Lineage (GTDB taxonomy): Bacteria > Myxococcota_A > Polyangia > Haliangiales > Haliangiaceae > UBA2376. The sequence continues at coordinate 2,492 of JAYTAJ010000672.1, forward strand.
TCGCCTGTGACCACGCATCGCGCTCTCGTCGTCGCGCTCGCGCTGCTCGGCGCGTGCGCGAGCCCGCCCAACGTCGGCACGATCGCGCAGGCGGTCAACGTCGCGCCCAACACCTACGACTTCGGCAGCTGGATGGTCGGCACCGCCGCGACGCCGCGCCAGTTCATCGTCGCGCCGTTCGGCATCGAGTACGACATCATCAGCAGCATCACGTCGGCGTGCGCCGACTTCGACGTCGACCTGTCGCTGCTCGACAGTCCGCCCGAGGTCTACCGCGAGTGCGAGGACCCGAACCCGGAGCAGCTCTTCCTGCCGCCGATCTGCTTCAACCGGACGCAGCGCTTCCTCGTCACCTTCACGCCGTCGTTCGCCGGACCGCAGGGCTGTCCGATCACGGTCGCGATGGATTCCGGAACCAACGTCATCGCCAACGTTACCGGCACCGGCGTGGCGCCGCCGGTCGCGCTGACGATCGTGACCCCCGCGTCGGGCGCGCTCGGGTTCGGCGACGTCATCCTCGGCAGCCAGAGCACGGCGCTGCCGGTCACGATCCGCAACGACGGCTCGGCCGCGCTCGACCTGCACGACGCGGTGATCACCGGCCCCGACGCGATCGCGTTCACCCTCGCGACCACCGACAGCGAGCCGCTCGGCCCGGGCCAGACCTTCACCTGGCAGCTCACCTGCACCCCGGCTGCGCCGATCGCGCTGGCGGCGACCTTCACGATCACCAGCGACGCCGGGACCCACGACATCGCCCTGTCGTGTACCGGCATCCAGTCCAACCTGGTCGTGGCGCCGAGCCCGCTGCAGTTCGCCGAAACCTTGCTCGGCGCCGAGCGGACCGACGCCGTGACCCTCACCAATTCGGGCACCGCGCCACTCGTCATCACGTCGTCGCTGATCGTCGCGGGGCCGTTCACCGCAGCAGATCTCGCGGCGACCTCGCTCGCGGCCGGCGAGAGCGTGGTGTTGACCGTGGCCTTCGCCCCGACCGCGGCCGACGTCGGCACCGACGTCCGCGGCAGCCTGGTGGTCACGTTCAACGACGGCGTCGACAGCCGCACGATCGATCTGGTCGGCCCGGCCCGCGACGCCGCGCTGGCGCTGACGCCGTCGGGCACGATCGACTTCGGCACCGTGTGCGCGGGCCAGAGCCGCGAGCAGATCTTCGTCGCGCTCAACAGCGGCAGCGGCGGCGTCGACCTGCTCGACGCGGTGATCGCCGGCTCCGACGTCGGCTTCGCGGTCGCGCCGATCGCGCCCGCGAGCTTCCCGGCGCCGCTCCTGCCGCGCGGCGGCGGCAGCGCGAGCTTTCGCGTCACCGCGACGCCGCCGATCGGCGACGTCGTCGGCGAGCTGATCGTCACCACCGCGATCCCCAACAGCGAGCCGACCGTGGTGCCGCTCCACGCGATCGGCCAGGACCGCGGCCTCGGCGCCAGCCCGGGCGCGGTCGACTTCGGCGGCGTCGTCGTCGACGAGCCGTCCGGCGGCCGGACGATCCGCATCAGCAACTGCGACCCGACCGCGCTCGAGCTGTCGTCGGCGACCGTGACCGGCGAGCACGCCGACGAGTTCGTCGTGGTCTCGGCCGATCAGACGCTGCCGATCACGCTGCCGGGCGGCGGCAGCGCGCTGTTCATCGTCGAGCTGCGGCCGACCTCGGGCGGCGACAAGGTCGCGACTCTCGAGATCGTCCACGCCGCAGGCACGACGACGATCGCGCTGACCGGCATCGGCGTCGGCGCGCTCGCGCCCGGCGGCAGCAGCGGTCCCGGCAGCTACTACGCATGCAGCGCGGGCGGCGCCGCGGGGCTCGCGCCGATCGCGGCCGCGCTCGCGCTCTTGCTGCGTCGCCGTCGGCGCGCGCGCTGATGCTGCGCGAGCTGGTCCACTTCGTCCGCCACGCGCCGCGGACGTTCGTGCTGCAGCAGCGGCTCGATCAAGGCGCGCTCTACGATCGGCTGTGCGCGCGCCAGGACGAGCACGGCCTGGCGGCGTGGCGCGCCACGCTGTGCGGCGATCTGATCGGCGCCGTCGTCGAGATCGGCGCCGGCACCGGGCTGATGTTCCCGCACTACGGCCGCGACGCGCAGGTCACCGCGATCGAGCCCGACGATCGCTTCGCCGCGATCGCCGCGCCGCGCCAGCGCGCCGCCGCCGCCGCGATCACGGTCACCCACGGCACCGCCGAGGCGCTGCCGCTCGCCGCCGCTTCGTGCGACGCCGCGGTGCTCGGCCTGGTGCTGTGCAGCGTCGCCGATCCGACCCGGGCGCTGCGCGAGGTCCGTCGGGTGGTGCGGCCGGGCGGCCAGGTCCGGCTCCTCGAGCACGTCCGCAGCCCGCGCCGCGTCGCGGGCGCGCTGATGCGCGCGGCCAACCCGCTGTGGCGCGTCGCCAATCGTCAGGGCTGCAACCTCGATCGCGATCCGCTGCCCGCGATCGCCGCCGCCGGGCTCGTGGTCGAGCGCGTCGAGGCGTTCCAGATCTTCACGCCCGGCCTACCCGCCTTCCCGCTGCGCGCGATCTGGGCGCGCCGTAGCTAGCCGAGCACGCGCTCGATCAGATCGGCGAACGCGCCGACCACGGGCGCGGGTAGCTCGTGGCCGCCGGGGAACGACGCGAAGCCGACCTGCGCGCCGGCCGCGAGCAGGAAGTCGCGCAGGCGCTCGGCGCCCGCGAACGACAGCAGCGGATCGCGGACGCCGTGGCTCTGCAGCACGGTGGTGCCGGCGAGCGCGGCGGCGCGCGGCTTCCAGATCGCTTCGGCGACCATCGTGCCCGACAGCACCGCGAGCCCGGCCAGCGGGTGTGGCGCGTGCAGCGCGACGTCGACGGTGAGCATCGCGCCCTGCGAGAAGCCGCCGAGCACGGTCTTGGCGTCGGTGCGCTGGTAGTCGCGGGCCAGCGCGTCGAGGACGCCGAGCATCGCGGCGCGCGCGGTCGCCAGGCCCTCGGGGACGTCGGCGGCGCGATCGGCGGGGCCGCCCGCCGCCAGCTTGTCGAGATCGATCATCCACCACGCCCGGCCGCCGCCGTACATCCCGCCGAGCGCGAGCGGCGCGGCCGGGAACACCCAGCGGGTGCCCGGCGGCGCGTCGATGTTCGCCATGTCGATCAGATCGTCGCCGCTGGCGCCGAAGCCGTGCAGGAGGATCACGGTCGGCCCGTCACCACCGCCGCGATCGTCGTCGCCGCCCACGATTGCGCAGTCGAGCTCGCCGAGGCGTCGTCGGATCATGTTGGCGTGAGTCTAACCCCCAGGGGTTGGCGACCGCGGTCGGTTGCGTCGACGATCGCGCCGATGCAAAGTCCGCCCTTGAGCACCCCCGACGAAGAGCGTCTCCACGCGCGCCTCGGCCAGGCCGGCTTCACGCCCGGGCGCCGCGACGTGACGCCGCTCGTCGCGATGGTCGGCGCCGGTGACGACGGCGCCGCGCTGCGCCGCGCCCTCGAGCGCGCCCCTGCCGCGGTGGTCGGCGCCGCCGCGATCGCCCGCCTCGCTACCGCCGACGACGCCGGCGGCGCCCGCCTGATCGCCGTGCTCGGCGACACCGCGCCGCGCGACGACGCCGCCGCCGCCGCGGTCCTCGCCGCGATCGACGACCCGCGGCCGCGCACCCGACGCGCCGCGGTGATCGCGCTCGGCAAGCTCGGCGGCGACGACGCCCGCGCCGCGCTCACCGCGCTGTGGGATCGCGACGACCTCGCGCCCGAGCTGCGCCGCGCCGCCGCCGACGCGCTCGGCAAGGTCGGCGGCGCCGCCGCCCTCGAGCGCCTCGCCACTGCCGAGGTCGGCGACGATCGCGAGCTGGCGCGCCGCCGCGCCCGCGCGTTGCTCATCGGCGAGCGCGACGCCGAGGCCGCGGCGTCGACGGTCGTGCTCGATCGCGCGCCGCCCGCGCCGATCGTCGTCGTCGCGCGCTGCCGCACCGGGCTCGAGACCCTGCTGGCCGCCGAGCTCGACGAGGCCGGCCTCGCGCCGCACCGCCTCGGTGTCGGTCGGGTCGCGGTCGATCTGGATCGCGGCCTCGCCGTCCTCGCCGAGGCGCGCACGCTGCTCACCGCGGGTGTGCTGGTGCCGATCGCCGCCGCCACCGCCGACGCGATCGCCGACGCGATGACCGCGCCGAGCGTCGTCGCGCTGCTCGCGGCGTGGACCGACGGGCCGATCCGCTGGCGTCTCGACTTCGAGACCGGCGGCCACCGCCGCGCGCTGGTGTGGAGCACCGCCGCGGCGGTCCGCGACCGCACCGCCGCGCTCCTCAACCAGCCGCGTCAGGCCACCTGGGACGTGGTGATCGGCACCGACGAGCGCCACCTCGAGCTGCGGCCGCGCCACCTCGGCGACGCCCGGTTCGCGTGGCGGGTCGCCGAGATCCCCGCGGCGTCGCACCCGACGATCGCCGCGGCGCTGGCCCGCGTCGTCGCGCCGCGCCCGAACGAGACGCTGTGGGATCCGTTCGTCGGCTCGGGCGGCGAGCTGTGCGAGCTGGCGCGGCTCGGTGGCGGCCGCCTGCTCGGCACCGATCTCGATCCGCGCTCGCTCACCGCCGCGCGCGCCAACCTCACCGCCGCGGGCGCGATCGATCGCGCCGAGCTCCACGCGATCGATGCGCTGCGCTACGCGCCGAAGCCGGTCGACGCCATCGTCACCAACCCGCCGATGGGGATGCGCCTGCGCGGCGACGTCGGCGCGCTGCTCGAGGCCTTCGCCGCCCGGGTCCCGTCGCTGCTCGCGCCGCGCGGCCGCCTGGTCTGGCTCACGCCCGTCCCCGCGCGCACCGCGCCACCGCTGCGCGCCGCCGGCCTGCGCCGCACCTTCGCGCGCGACGTCGATCTCGGCGGCCACGAGGTCATGCTCGAGCGCTGGGAGCGCTGAGCAAGATCCAACCCTCGCCCGGCCGACTCGGAATATTGGCGGCTCGCGCGGCGTACGATCCGGTGAAATGATCCGTACGCACCTCGCGCTCTCCTCGCTGCTCCTCGCGGGTTGCTTCAGCAATGCGCCGAGCTCTCCGCCAGCGCCTCCCGCCAACACCTACGCCTCGGCCTCGGCCTCGCCTGGCGTCGTGCCCACGGTCGAGCTCGTCTCCGAGACGGAGTGGCAGGCGTGCCAGGACCAGGGCGGCTCGCTCGCACCGGACTTCTATTGCGATGGCCAGATGCTCGAAGATGGCGTGCCGCTGCGGTATGCGAAGTTCCCCGCGGTCACGCGTGATGGGCGGCTCGTCGCGGTCGTCGAAGAGCGCGACGGCTGGGGCCACGTGAAGCCCGGCATTCGTCTCGTGGATCGCGAAGGCCGCACGGTGAAGTGGTTCTCGCTGGAGGGTACCGGCGACGTGGCGAAGGCAGCCGTCGAACGTGCCAACGCCGAGCTCGCGACGCACGACTGGGTGCCGCTCACGACACCGGAGCTGAACCACAAGGAGCTCTCCGACGATCTCAGCGAGACCGAGATCGCGTTCGGGGACTACACGGCCACCTACCAGCGGCGCAACGAGGGCAACTACTGGCTGCCGCCCTCGGAGATTCGGGTCACCGATGCCCGGGGGCGCGTCGTCGTCGAACGCAAGGACACCGAGCGTGCGTGGGACGTGCAGAACGCGTGCAACCTGCCCTCCTTCGAGCTCGTCGGTGCGAGCGCCCAGCCGGGCGTGATCCTGTTCATGACAGGACTCGGGCTCGGTGGCCACGACTGCGATGGCGTTCTGCAGCCGCCGCACTGGCACGTGTTGCCGTTCTGAGGGAGCAACGTGAGCGGCCTTGCGGTCAAGCGGCGATCGACGCCGGCGCGCCCCACGCCAGGAGCGCGGCGATCACCTCGGGCGCGTTGCGCGCGATCGCGACGCCGTCGTCGGCGATCGCGGTCACCTGCGGCCCGAACCAGATCGCACGCCAGCCCGCCGCGCGGGCGCCGTCGACGT
>JAYTAJ010000673.1:0-3695 GCA_043737575.1 Myxococcales bacterium
CTGGCCGCCCGGATGCGCGAGATCGTCGCGCTCCACGACGCCGGGCGGGCGATGTCGTCGGTGATCGAGCTCGACCAGGTGGTCCGCAAGGTCGTCGACTCGGTGTCGCGCACCTTCGACGGCCACCTGTGCGCGCTGTGGCTGCGCGACGGCGGCGGCGCCGGCCTGACCCTGGCGGCGTCGCGGGCGCGCCGGGCCGGCATGCGCTCGAATCTGGTCGGCGCCGAGGCCGGCGAGGCGGCGACCCGGCTGATGCCGCTGGTCGAGGAGGTCGCCGAGCAGCGCGCCCAGCTGCGCATCGAGCGGGTCGCCGACGATCCGCGGCGCGGCGTCCTGGCGGTGGCCGCTGGCATCGAGGGTTCGCTGGTGGCGTCGCCGCTCGAGCGCAAGGGCGCGGTGGTCGGCGTGCTGGTGGTCGGCCGCCTGAAGACGATGCGGCCGTTCAGCGAGGCCGACGCCAACCTGCTGTCGACGTTCGCCGATCAGGCCGGCGCCGCGGTCGAGAACGCGCGGCTCTACGCCCAGGTCCGCGAGGCCAGCGAGGAGCTCGAGGCCAAGGTCCGGCTCCGCACCGCCGAGCTCACCGCGATCAACGCCGAGCTCGGCCGCGCCCTCGGCAACCTGCGCGACACCCAGGCCCAGCTGGTGCTGTCGGAGCGCATGGCCGGGCTCGGCCTCCTGGTCGCGGGCGTCGCCCACGAGATCAACTCGCCGTCGGCGGCGATCCGCGGCGCGGTCGAGGGCATGGCGGCGTCGATCGGCCGGCTCACCGAGCCGATGCGCGAGCTCGCCGCCGCGGTCGACTCGGCCGACGAGCGGCACGCCCTGTTCGCCGACGTCGAGGCCCAGGCCAAGGCGCTGGCCGCCGAGCGCCTGCCGACCGGGGCCGCGGTGCGGCGCAAGGCCCGGGTGCTGCGAGCCCAGCTCGAGCCGATCCTCGGCGACGCCGCGACCGATCTGGGGACCCGGCTCGCCGATGCGGGAGCCGACCCTTCCACGGTGAGCGACCTCCTCGCCCGGACCCCGGCCGCGGGGGCGACGCCGATGCTCGCGTACCTCGTCGAGCACGCCAACCTCCACCGCAACTCGCTGGTGATCAGCAACGCGATCGTCCGCATCCAGCGCATCGTGGGTGCGCTCAAGACCTACTCGCATCTCGACGAGGAGCCGACCCGGGTCGGCGCCGACGTCCACGAGGGCATCGAGACCACCCTCACGCTGTTCGGCTACTCGCTGCGTGATATAACCGTGGTCAGGCGTTTTGCTCAGTTGCCCGCAGTACCGATCTTCGTCGATGAGCTCAATCAGGTGTGGACCAACCTGATCCAGAACGCCGTGCAGGCCTGCGAGGGGCGCGGGACGATCGCGATCGACACCGAGATCGCGGCGACCGATCCTCCCGGGGTGGTGATCCGCGTGGTCGATGACGGCCCCGGCATCCCCGACGAGATCCAGGCCCGGATCTTCGAGCCGTTCTTCACCACCAAGGCCAAGGGCGAGGGCACCGGGCTCGGCCTCGGCAACGTCGCGCAGATCGTGGCGAAGCACGGCGGCCGGGTCCGCTGCGAGTCGGCGCCGGGCCGGACCGCGTTCGAGGTCTGGCTCCCGACCAGCGTCGGCGGAATGGGCGTCGGCGGAACGGGCCTCGCATGAACCAGCGCGAGACCATCCTGTGCGTCGACGACGAGGAGGGCGTGCTCCTGTCGTTGCGCCAGCAGCTGTCGGCGCGCTTCGGTCACGAGTGCGACATCGCCACCGCGTCGTCGGGGCCCGACGCCCTCGAGCTGCTCGACGATCTCGAGCGCGACGGCGAGCGGATCGCGGTGGTGATCGCCGACCAGATCATGCCGGGCATGAAGGGCGTCGATCTGCTCGAGCTGATCGATCGGCGGTCGCCGACCACGACCAAGATCTTGCTGACCGGTCAGGCCGGCCTCGACGCGGTGGTGAGCGCGATCAACCGCGCCAACCTGAACCACTACCTGTCCAAGCCATGGGACGAGGCGTCGCTGCGGCTCGCGGTCGAGAACCTCCTGCGCCAGTACCGGCTCACCGCCGAGAACCGCGAGCTGATCGCGACCTTGTCGGCCAAGAACCAGGCGCTGCTCGAGATGAACCGCGAGCTCGAGGCCAAGATTCACGAGCGCACCCACGAGCTGGCCGAGGCCAACTCGCGGCTGGCGCAGCTCGCGGTCACCGACGGGTTGACCGGCCTCTACAACCACCGCCACTTCCACGAGCGGCTCGCGCTCGAGGTCGAGCGCAGCGGGCGCAACGGGTTGCCGCTGTCGCTGCTGATGATCGACGTCGACTACTTCAAACACTACAACGATCACCACGGCCACCCGGCGGGCGACGAGGTGCTGCGCCAGCTCGCGCGGATCCTCACCGACGGACGGCGCGCCAACGATCTCGTCGCGCGGTACGGCGGCGAGGAGTTCTCGATCATCCTGGTCGAGACCAACAAGTTCACGGGCGCCAAGCTCGCCGAGCGGCTGCGCGAGCGGGTCGCCGCGCACCCGTTCCCCGACTCCGCGGACCAGCCCGGCGGCGCGGTGTCGATCTCGCTCGGGCTGTCGACGTTCCCCGACGACGCGGTCGACGCCGTCAGCCTCGTGCGCAGCGCCGACGACGCGCTCTACGCCGCCAAGCGGGCCGGTCGCAATCGGTGCGTTCTGGCCGCCGCGATCACGACGGACACGGGCGAGCGGCCGAAGCTCGAGCCGGAGAGCTGAAGATCCAGCGGGGGACTGGCTGCCGGTCTCTCGTTGTTCGGCCGTAGAATCATCCGCGATGCACATCGCAGTCATCGGGGCCGGCAGCTACGGGACGTGCCTCGCGATCTTGCTCGCAGGCGCGGGGCACGACGTCACGTTCTGGTGCCGCGGCGTCGAGGCGGCGGAGGAGCTGGCGCGGACGCGCGAGAGCAGCTACCTGCCGGGGCACCGGCTGCCGCCGTCGGTCGTGGTCACCGCGGACCTCGAGGCCGCGGTGCGCGGCAAGGCGATCGTCGTCGGCGTGACACCGTCGCACGCGATCGCCGACGTGCTCGGCCGCGCCGCGGGCTGGCTCGAGCCGGACGCGATCGTGGTCAACGCGTCGAAGGGCCTCGAGGAGGGCACGCTCGCGACGATCGAGGAGGTCTACGCGCGGATCTTCCCGGCGCGGATCGCGGGGCGCGCGACCTACCTCAGCGGCCCGACGTTCGCCGGCGAGATCGCGGCCGGGATGCCGAGCGCGATCGTGCTCGCCGGCCGCGACCCCGAGACCGCGGCGGTGGTCGCCCAGGCGATGAGCACCGAGCGGTTCCGGCCGTACACCTCGGACGACGTCGTGGGCGTGCTGGTCGGCGGCGCGATCAAGAACGTGATCGCGATCGCCGCCGGTGTGTCCGACGGCCTCGGGTTCGGTTCGAACGCGCGCGCCGCGCTGATCACGCGCGGGCTCGCCGAGATCACGCGGGTCGGCGTCGCGATGGGCGCGCACGCCGCCACGTTCGCCGGCCTGTCCGGCATGGGCGACCTCGTGCTCACGTGCTCCGGCGATTCATCGCGTAACCGGCGCGTCGGTCTCGCGCTCGGGCAGGGCAAGAAGATGGCCGACATCCTCGCCGACATGAAGCAGGTCGCCGAGGGTGTGAAGACGGCGAAGGTCGCGAAGCAGCTCGCGGCGAAGCTCGGCTGCGACGCTCCGAT
>JAYTAJ010000674.1:0-1523 GCA_043737575.1 Myxococcales bacterium
TCCTGCGCGCCGCGGGGCAGGCGCCGACCGGTGAGCCGACCACGCTCGCCGACGAGCCGGTCGGCGCGTGCGTCGTGCTCGCCGGATCGCGGCCAGCGCGGATGGGGCGGGGTGAGCCGTGGGACGTCTTCGACGCCAAGGGCCACGCGATCGCACTGCTCCGCGCGCTCGGCGTCGTCGACGTCCAGACCACCGCGGTGACCGACGTGCCGTACCTGCACCCCGGGATCGCAGCGCGGCTCAGCCGCGCCGACGGCACCGTGCTCGGCGTGGTCGGCGAGATCCACCCCGACGTCCGCGCGCGCTTCGGGATCGACACGCCGGTGTTCGCCGTCGAGCTCGATCTGTCGGGCGTCGCCGAGCCCGCGCCCGTGCAGATGCGACCGGTCCCGCGCTTCCCGGCGTCGACCCGCGACGTGTCGCTGCTCCTGCCCGACACCGTCGTCGCCGCCCAGGTCGCCGCGGCGATCGCGGCGGTCGTCGAGCCGCTGATCGAGGCGGTGGCGCTGGCCGAGGAGTACCGCGACGCCCGGCTCGGCGACGGCAAGAAGAGCCAGCTGTGGTCGATCACGTACCGCGCCGCCGACCGCACGCTGACCGACGCCGAGATCGATCGCGCCCACGAAGCGATCGTCGCGAGCGTCACCGCGGCGCTGCCCGCGCAGCGACGCTGAAGGGATCGCCCGCGCGATCTGGCGCGACAATCCCATTGCATCCGCCAAGTCGTGGTAATGTCACGGCATATGGCGCGCATGACCAAGGCCGACATCATCGAGGCGGTGTACGAGAAGGTCGGGGGGTTCTCGAAGAAGGAGGCCGCCGAGATCGTCGAGAGTGTTTTCGGCCAGATCAAGGACACGCTCGAGCGCGGCGAGAAGATCAAGATCTCGGGCTTCGGCAACTTCATCGTCCGCGAGAAGAAGGCGCGCATCGGGCGCAACCCGCAGACCGGCGAGGAGATCACGATCTCGGCGCGGCGCGTGTTGACGTTCAAGCCCTCGCAGGTGCTCAAGGACGTGTTGAACGCGCAGAGTCGCGCGGCGCAGTAGCAACTCTGGCGAGGCGAGCCCTTGCTACCGCGCGCGCGGTGAAGTAGATCCGCCGTCCCTATCATCGGGGCGTAGCGCAGCCTGGTAGCGCACCAGACTGGGGGTCTGGGGGTCGCAGGTTCAAATCCTGTCGCCCCGACTAAGGGACGAACGGGGCGGTCTTCGGACCGTCCCGTTCGGTTTTTTCGGCTACACCTCCGGCCGTGCAGCCGTTGATCCTCCTCACCAACGACGATGGCGTCCACGCGCCGATGCTCGGGCAGCTGGCCGATCGCCTGGCCACGGTCGCCGAGGTGCTCGTGGTCGCGCCCGAGCGGCCGCGGTCCGCCGCCTCCCACGCGATCACGTTGCACAAGCCGGTGCGCTCGAAGGAGATCGCGCCCGGGCGCTGGTCGCTGTCGGGCACGCCCGCCGACTGCATCTACGTCGGCATGCTGCGGCTGGCGCAGCGGCCGCTCGCGCTGGTGGTGTCGG
>JAYTAJ010000675.1:0-3686 GCA_043737575.1 Myxococcales bacterium
TCGTCGCCGTAGCGAGTGAGGCCGTCGAACACCGCGTGCATCAGCGGCGTGACGGTGGTGCTCTGGCCCTCGGCGGGGTCGAGGCTGTCGGGCTCGCCGCTGTTGCACCACCGCAGGTGGCGCGGATCGCGCACCGCGGGGACCGGGCCGAAATACTCGCTGTCGGGCAAGCCGCACGACGGCGCGGCGCCGAGTGCGATCAAGACGAGCGTGCTAACGTGGCGGCGCGGCATGGACGAGTTTCGTTGCCCTCGGTGCTCTAGCTACGCGGCCGAGAAGTCGGAGTCGGCGTTCGCGGCGTTCACCATGGTCGAGATGAACTGCCGGAGTTGCAAGCTCTACGAGGAGCGGAGGAGCGACGCTCCCGATTTTGCGAGCTGGACCGTGCGGTGGCGAGGCCGCCTGCAGATCCCGATCTACGACTACGACGACGACCTGGTTGATGTCGACTGACGCCTCTGCGCGCGGCAAGGCGATCATCGCGCTGGTCGGCGTCGGGCTCCTGTGGAGCACCGCGGGCGCGCTGATCAAGTACGTGGAGTGGCCGGCCGCGGCGATCTGGGGCCTGCGGTCGGGGATCGCGGCGGTGGTGCTGCTGGCGCTGTTCCGCCCGAGCTGGCGCGGCATCACTCGCACCGAGTGGCTGTCGGCGCTGGCGCTGGCCGCGACGACCGGGCTGTTCATCCTCGCCAACAAGTGGACGACCGCGGCCAACGCGATCTTGATCCAGTACTCGGCCCCGGCGTGGGCGGCGCTGCTCGCCGCGATCATCCTCGGCGAGCGCGCGACGCGGCTCGACTGGGCGACGATCGGCCTGGCGCTGTGCGGCGTCGCGCTGTTCTTCTTCGATCAGATCTCGTTCGATCACACCGCGGGCAACGTGGTCGCGCTGGTCGCCGGCCTGACGTTCGCGACCAACGTGGTCTTGCTGCGCAAGATCGCCCGCGCCAGCGACGGCCTCGGGTCCGATCGCGCGGCCAGCGCGCTGCGCGCGATGATCCTCGGCCACGTGATCGCCGCGGTGATCGGCCTGCCGTTCGTCGTCACCGCGCCGCCGCTGCCGGCGTCGGGCTGGATCGCGATGCTCGCGCTCGGGCTGTTGCAGCAGACGGTGCCGACGTTGATCTACGCGTGGGCGATCCGCCGCGTCACCGCGGTCGAGGGCCTGTTGATCCCGATCGTCGAGCCGATCGTGTCGCCGGTCTGGGTGCTGCTCGCGCACGGCGAGCGCCCGGGTCGATGGGCGCTGTTCGGCGGCGCGATCGTGGTCGCGGCGGTGACGCTGCGATCGGTGCTGCCGATGTGGCGGTCGCGCGGCGCGAGGTCGGGCCAATAAACGCGCTGGTGCTCCGTCGAGGATCCTGGTGCAATCGCCGCATGCGTCTCTCGCTGTTGCCCGCCGCTGCTGTGGTCCTCGCGCCGTCGCTCGCGCTCGCGCACATCAACATCCGGTCGCCGGTCGGCCGCACCGCGGATCAGAAGGAGCAGCACTGCGGTCAGACGGTCAACACCCGGGCCAACGTCTACACCGCGCTGCCCGGCTCGACCTTGCGCCTGACCTGGGCCGAGACGATCAACCACCCCGGCTACTACCGCGTGTCGTTCCAGCAAGACGGCTCGGTCTTCCGCATCCCGCCCGCGGTCGGCGTCGGCGGCTTTCCGACCGAGAACCTGACCGGGATGACGGATCCCGGTGGGTCGGGTAGCCTGATCCTCGCCGATCGCATCGCCGACGGTACGCTCAGCCTCGACGTGGTGCTGCCCAACGTCGAGTGTACGAACTGCACGCTGCAGCTCATCCAGCTCATGACCGACAAGCCGCCGTACACGGTGGACGCGCTGAGCGACGACATCTACTTCCAGTGCCTCGATCTGGTGCTGTCGACCACCGCGCCGCCGCCGGTCGACGCCGCGATCAACCCCGGCGATCCCGACGCGGGCACCGATGGCGGCTCCAACGTCTCGGGTGGCTGCAGCACCAGCGGCGCATCGTCGGGGCTCGGCGCCGCTCTGCTCGGGCTCGGCCTCGCGACCGGCATGACACGTCGTCGTCGCGCCCGCTGAGCCGCGCTGCGATCAGCGCCCGACCGCGACGACCCGGCCGTCGCGCCGGGCCGCCTCGGCCGCGAACACCATCAGGTGAGTCTCGAGGCTCTCGTCGGCGCCCGAGTGGATCTGGCTCGGATCGCGCAGCGCGATCGCGGCGACGAACTGCGCCATCAGCCGATCGTCGCCGCCGCCGTGGCCGGTCGCGATCGATCCATCCGACGCGCGATCAGTGCTGACGGTCTCGGTGCGATCGGTCAGGAAGTCGTGGAGCTCGATCGTCGTGCCGTTGCCGAACAGCTCGCCGCGGGTGCCGAAGATGCGGGTCTCGCGATCGCGCTGCCGCGTGAACGCGGTCATCGTGAACGACGCGGTGGCGCCGCCCGCGAACTCGAGGTTGACGACCTGATGATCGACGACGTCGTTGTCGCACGCGTAGACGCAGCGACCGTAGGGCCCGGTCCGCAGCGCCGCGGTGACGCCGGCCTCGGTGCGATCGTCGGTGATGACGTCGACCGGCCAGCCGGTGTGACCGCCGCGAACCCGGCCGAGGTAGAACCGCGGCGCCGAGTACGCGCAGCTCGCCTCGACGCCGCAGTCGAGGCAGCGATCGGCGGCGCCCGCGGGCTGCTGGTCGCGGCGGAAGTGCGCGAGGCTGCCGAACGACGACACCCGCTCGCACCGTCGGCCCATGACGTGGCGGATCCAGTCGAGATCGTGGCACGACTTCTGGAGCAACATCGACGACGATCGCGCCTCGTTGCCCCAGTTGCCGCGCACGAACGAGTGCGCCTGGTGCCAGTAGCCGACCGGCTCGAGGTGCGAGAGGCTGACGAGGTCGCCGATGCGGCCGCTGTCGAGCAGCGCCTTCAGCTGCTCGGTGTAGCGGGTGTAGCGGAGGACGTGACACACCGCGAGCATCACGCCGCGCTGGTGGACCGCGGCGACGATGCGGCGGCAGTCGTCGGCGCTCGGCGCCATCGGCTTCTCGAGCAGGAGGTGATAGCCGCGCTCTGCGAACCCGATCGCGGGCTCGACGTGCAGGGCGTCGGGGGTCGCGATGATCACGCCATCGGCGAGCTTCGGCAGCTTCAGCAGCGCGCGCCAGTCGGGGCTGACCATGCCCGACGCCAGGCCGTGCTCGGCGGCGATGCGCTCGCGCACCGCGGCGCGCGGCTCGGCCACCGCGACGATCGTCACCGCGTCGGGATGGGCCCGCGCGTAGGCGGCGTAGCCAGCGCCGCGGCTGCCAGCGCCCACGAGCATCAGTCGGACTGGAGCCATCCGTCAGTATATCGGCGCACCCCGCCGCGCCAATCGGTGCATCGCGCGCAACGGCTACCCGCCGCGCAATGCACCGGGTGCCTCACGCGTAACGGCTACCCGCCCGCGAACCACATCGGGTGCGCGCTCCACGCACCGGGTTCAGAGCGCAACCAGGTAGAACGTGCGCGGCTTCTCGCCGCTGGCGCGGGCGGTCATCACCACGCGATCGCCGGCCTTGGGCGGCGACTCGGTGAGGCGCTCGAGCTCGGCGCCCTTCACGCGGATCGGCACCTCGTCGGGGACGACCACGCCTGGCGGCACCGCGTCGAGGGCGCTCGACCGCACGACGAACGTGTAGAAGTACTTCGGGTTGC
>JAYTAJ010000676.1:0-1518 GCA_043737575.1 Myxococcales bacterium
AACGTCAGTCCGGAAACCGGACGGTAGCCGCCGCGGTAGACGAAGTACATCGGCACGTCGAGCGCCCAGTCGACGTAGGCGCGGTAGACGTCGTCGCGCTCGAACGCGAACTTCAAGATCCCGGCGCGCGCGTTGTCGGTGTCGCGCCAGATGTGCGCGCGGTAGCTCTGGTAGCCCGAGACCTTGCCGTCGACGATCGGCGACGACGCGTACAGCGCGGTCAGGATCGACGACACCCCGAGCAGGCAGCGCAGCTTGGCGGCGGCGTCGGCCTCGTCGGACCAGTCGAGGTTGGTCTGCACCGTCGTCGTGCGCTGCATCATCTCGAGGCCGCGGGTGCCGACCTTCGGCATGTACGCGCGCATGACGTCGTAGCGCTCCTTCGGCATCCACGGCACCAGGTCGCGGGTGCCGAACGGCCGGAAGCCGATCGACAGCCACGCCAGGCCGAGCGGCCGCGAGATCTCGGCGAGCGCGCGGGTGTGAGCCGCGAGATCGGTCACCAGCTCGAGACCGTCGAGCATCGGCCGCGCCGCCAGCTCGAGCTGTCCGCCCGGCTCGATCGTGATCTGATCGTCGCCGCGGGTGAGGGCGATGACGTGGCCGCCTTCGTGGACCGGGATCCAGCCGCGCGCCGCGAAGCCGGCGAGCACGGTGCCAATCCCGTCGGGGCCGTCGTAGCCGGGCGCGGTGCCCGCGTCGGGGCCCCCGTCCGCCGACGACCGGGCGCGCACACCGATCAGCTCGTGCTCGGTGCCGATGCGCCAGTCCGCGCTGGGTTTCTCCGCGCCGCGGAAATGCGCGATCAGATCGTCGACGGAGGTGAGCGGGACGGCATCGTGTTCGTCGACGAGGTACACGTGAGGTTGGGCACTTTACACCGGGCGGCTCGGCCGTCAACGCACCTGCACCTGCCCGAGCAGGTGGGTCGGCGTGGCGGCGATCGCGCGCGCGGCGGAATGCCGCGGTTGGCGCGCGGCGCTGCCGCGACATCCTGCTAGCGTGTGCAGGTGATCGAACTGGCGCCGTTGTTCGCCGAGCCGGTCTTCGCGCAGGGGCGCGAACGCCTGCTCGCCTTGCTCCGCATCCACGCGTTCGCCGAGCGCGACGTCGTGCTGGCCTCGGGCCAGCGCTCCAACTTCTACATCGACAGCAAGACCGTCAGCCTCGACGCCGAGGGCAGCTTCTGGATCGGCCTCCTGTTCCGCCGCATCGTCGAGCTGATGGCGCCGACCGCCGGCGCCGTCGGCGGCCTGACCCTCGGCGCCGATCCGCTCGCCACCGCCACCGCCGTCGCCAGCTTCCAGGCCGGCCGCCCGCTGCACGCGTTCATCGTGCGCAAGGAGCCCAAGGGCCACGGCACCGGCCAGTGGCTCGAGGCCGCCGCGCGCATCGATCCATCGCGTCCGGTCGTGATCGTCGAGGACGTCGTCACCACCGGCGGCTCGACGATCAAGGCGATCGAGCGCGCCACCGCGAGCGGCCTCACCGTCGCGGGCGTCGTCGCGCTGGTCGATC
>JAYTAJ010000677.1:0-3680 GCA_043737575.1 Myxococcales bacterium
CCGCGAGCAACGACGGCTGCAGCGCGACCTGCGTCGACGAGGTGTGCGGCGACACCGTGACCAACGACGGCGGCGAGACCTGCGACGACGGCAACCCGACCAGCGGCGACGGCTGCGACGCCAACTGCCGTGTCACCGGCTGCGGCAGCGGCATCATCACCGCGGGCGAGGTGTGCGACGACGGCAACCTGGTGAGCGGCGACGGCTGCGACGCGACCTGTCGACCGACCGGCTGCGGCAGCGGCGCGGTCACGGGCACCGAGCAGTGCGACGACGGCAACCTGACGAGCGGCGACGGCTGCGACGCCAACTGCACGACCACCGCGTGCGGCAACGGCATCGTCACCGCGGGCGAGGACTGCGAGCCGCCCAGCGTCGGCGGGTGCGACGCGACCTGCCAGCTCGTGTGCGTGACCCCGGCCGACTGCGCCGACAGCGATCCGTGCACGAGCAACGAGCGCTGCGAGGTCACCGGCTGCGCGGTCGATCCGACGCCGATCGACGACAGCGAGGCCTGCACCACCGACAGCTGCGGGCCCGGCGGCGTGCTCCACACCCCGCAGCCCGACGGCATGACCTGCGAGCTGGCCGGGATGCCGGGCACGCGGGCCTTGTGCGTCGACGCGGTGTGCGGCGTCGCGCGGTGCGGCGATGGCTTCGTCGACGTCGGCGCGCCCGGCGGCCCCGAGGCGTGCGACGACGGCAACCCGGTCGACACCGACGCCTGCACCTCCGCGTGCGAGCTGGCGGCGTGCGGCGACGGCTTCGTCGGCCCCGGCGAGGCGTGCGACGACGGCAACCTGGTCGACACCGATGCGTGTACCGGCGCGTGCGAGCCGGCGGCGTGCGGCGACGGCTTCGTCGGTCCCGGCGAGGCGTGCGACGACGGCAACCTGGTGAGCGGCGACGGCTGCACCAGCGGCTGCGGCGCCGAGTCGTGCGGCGACGGCGTCGAGCAGCTCGGCGAGTCGTGCGACGACGGCAACCTGGTGGCGGGCGATGGCTGCTCGCCGATCTGTCAGGACGAGAGCGCGCCGATGATGCCCGACGACGACGGCGGCTGCTGCGGCACCAGCTCGTCGGGGCCGGCGCCGTCGCTGATCGGGCTCGCGGTGCTGGCGCTGATCGCGCGGCGCCGCCGTCGACGCTGAGACGTCAGCCTTCGATCTGCGCGTCCATCCACAGCGGCAGGTGGTCCGAGATCCGGACCGTCTGCCGGACCCCGTGGCCCATCGACGTCACGCCGCGGGTGTAGATCGCGTCGAGCCGCATGTTGAGCCACTGGCTGGTGGCGGCGCTGCCGGCGACCGGGGTGTCGAGGCCGGCGGCCTGGACCGCGCGCTCGAGGCGCTCGTCCTGCACGCCCGCGGGCACCGGCACCAGGTGGCCGATCCAGACGAACGGGCTGGTGTTCATGTCGCCGCCGAGGATGACCGCGCCGTCGAAGCCGCGGGCGTGCTCGAGAGCGGGCCGGAGCTGCGCGATGCGCGCCGCGGGGTTGATGCGGTTCTCGAGGTGCACCGCCATCAGGCGGACCGGGCCCTCGGCGCTGTCGAGGGTCGCGGCCAGCGCGATGCGGCGCGCGGCGTTCATGACCGCGAACTGGTAGGGCAGCTCGATCACCTCGGCGTCGCGCAGCGGCCAGCGCGACAGGATCGCGACGCCCGACGTGCCGCCGTCCTGCTGGTGGCCGGGCGCGTAGACCGACGCGAAGCCGAGGGCGTCGCCGGCCGCGCACGCCGCGCTGCACGCGCCGAACGACGCGACCTCTTGCATCAGGATCACGTCGGCGCTGGCCAGCTCGGCGTCGCCGCGGATCGCCTTGGCGATGGTGGCGCCGTCGACGCCGTGGACGTTGTAGGTCACGACCCGCAGCGCCCGCGGCGGCGCGGTGGCGGCGGCGCGATCCAGGTGCAGCTCGGGCGACGGATCGCGCGGCGGTGCGTGGTTGATGGCGGCGCAAGCGCCGAGCACGAGGAGCGACGCGGCGATCAGGCGGTGCACGCGGCCCGACCCAAGCAAGCCCGAGACCACGCGCGCGCGCTCGTGATCGCGCGGCGCGGCGGCGCGCGGTGGTGGATCTCCGACGCTCGCGCGGCGAAGATCAGCCTGCGTTCGATAGCCGGCTCATCGGCACGTCGCCCGCGGCGGCGGGCGCGACGGTCGCGAGCCACGCCGCCAGCTCCTTGTCGGTCACGGTCAGGCCGTGGCGCGTCACCACCGCGGCGAGCTGGGCCTCGAGGGCGTCGCAGCTGGCGGGGCGCTTGGCGGGCTCGAAGGCGAGCGCGCCGATGACGATCGTGTCGAGCTCGGGCGGCAGCTCGGGGCGGACCGCGCTCGGGGCCGCCAGGTGCGGCCAGCCGACGATGCCGCGATGCGCGAGGGCGGCGAGGTCGAGGTTGATCACCGCGGACGTGAGCAGCTCGTAGGCGATCGCCGCGACCGAGTAGACGTCGGCGCGCAGATCGATCGGCTGACCCATGCGCTGCTCGGGCGCCATGAACTCGGCGGTGCCGCGGGTCTCGCCGACCGAGGTCGTGCGCACCGAGGTCGCGGCGCGGGCGATGCCGAAGTCGCCGACCTTGACCTCGCCCTGGCGCGACAGCAGCACGTTGGCGGTCTTGACGTCGCGGTGGATGATCACGAGCGGCGCGCCGTCGTCGCCGAGCGCGGTGTGGGCGACGTGGAGGCCGTCGCAGATCTTGCGCAGGATGCCGAGCGCGATCGGCAGCGGCATCGCCTGGTCGCGGGCCCGCAGCGCGCGCATCACGCTGTCGAGATCGGGGCCGTCGACCAGCTCCATCGCGATGTAGTAGGCGTCGTCGGCCTTGCCGAGATCGAGCACCTGCACGATGTTGGGGTGACGCAGCCGCGACGCCAGGCGGGCCTCGTCGAGGAAGTAGCCGACCGCGTCGTCGCGCCGCGCCATCTGCGGGTGCAGCACCTTGAGCGCGACCGGCCGCGCGAACCCGGCCTCGCCGGTCGCGCGCGCGAGGTAGACGTCGGCCATGCCGCCCGATCCGAGCAGGCGCACGGTCTGGTAGCGTCCGAACTGCGGACCGTCGCCGACCGCGGGCATGCGGGTGGTGTCCGACGGCGGCGGCGGCGGTGACGACGCGACGGTGCGGCGCGACGGCGGCGCGGGCGGAGCGGCGACGGGCGCGGCGGCGCGCTTGCGTCCCAGCACCGCGCCACCCGCGATCACCAGCAGGCCGAGCCCGGCCAGCGCGACGCCGCGCACGGTCGTGACCGCGTCGCGCGGCGTCGCGACCGACGGCGCGCGGACCACGATGCCGGGCGCCGACGCCAGCGGGATCGCGACCGCGTGCTCGCCGAGCGGACCGTCGACGATCGTGATCGACGCCGGGCCGGCCTCGAGCCGGGCCGGGCCCGACGCGAAGCCCTTCAGCTCGACCGCGTTCGACACCGCCATCGCGCCGCGGACCTCGGTGGCGCGCTCGGTCGGCGTCACCGCGATCACGTCGATCGCCCACAGCGTGCCGTCCTGGATGACGACCCGCGAGCCCGCGGTCGCGAGGTCGGGCGTCAGGCTCGCGGTCGCGGGCAGGCGCAAGAGCGACGACGCGCGGCCGGTCGCCAGATCGATCTGCCCGAGCTCGAGGCGCTCGGCCGGCTGCAGGCGAAAGCCGACCTCGCCGCTGGTGAGATCGAGGACGGTC
>JAYTAJ010000678.1:0-3675 GCA_043737575.1 Myxococcales bacterium
CGCGGATTTCCGCAATAACGGATTCCGCCATAGCAGACCCATTGCGCACCATCACGGCGTCCGTTATAGTGGACGCCATGGTCGCCAACATCTCCGCCCGCGAAGCCGCCGACATCATCGCGACCGATGACGTCGACGTGGTCGACGTCCGTGACGAGCAGGAGTGGCTGACCGGCCACATCCCCCACGCCCGCGTGGTCCCGCTCGATCAGCTGCGCGCCGACCCCGAGCGCGCCCTCAAGCGCGACTCGATCATCTTCGTGTGCGCCCGCGGCATGCGCAGCCTGACCGCGGCGAAGCTCGCCGAGCGGCTCGGGTTCTCGAAGCTGTACAGCCTCGACGGTGGCACCGCAGGCTGGGCCAAGGCCGGCCTGCCGCTGGTCGTCGGAGCCTGAGGTGTCGCGCCCCGTGCCCGCGCTGCGCGTCGTCGATCCGGTGTGGCTGCGGATCCGCCGCGAGGCCGAGGACCTGATCGCGTCGGAACCGGCGCTGGCGTCGTTCGTCTACGCGTCGGTCCTCGCCCACGCTCGGCTCGAGGACGTCGTGGTCCACCGCGTCGCCGCCCAGCTCGATCACGCCGAGGTGTCGGGCGAGCTGATCCGCCAGGTGTTCCAGCAGGCGCTGGTCGACGAGCCGTCGCTGGGCGACGACTTTCGCGCCGACGTCCAGGCGGTGTTCGATCGCGATCCGGCCTGCGATCGCATGATCCCCCCGGTCCTGTACTTCAAGGGCTTCGCCGCGCTGCAGACCCACCGCCTCGCCCACTGGCTGTGGCGCGCGGGTCGTCGCGACTTCGCGTACTACCTGCAGAGCCGGGCGTCGGCGGTGTTCGCCGTCGACGTCCATCCCGCGGCGCGGATCGGCCGCGGCGTGATGCTCGATCACGCGACCGGCTTCGTCGCCGGCGAGACCACGGTGATCGAGGACGACGTGTCGATCCTCCAGGGCGTCACCCTCGGCGGGACCGGCAAGGACACCGGCGATCGCCACCCGAAGATCCGCCGCGGCGTGATGATCGGCGCGGGCGCCAACGTCCTCGGCAACATCGAGGTCGGCGCTGGCGCCCGCATCGCGGCGGGCTCGGTGGTGCTGCGCGCGGTGCCGCCTGGCAAGACCGTGGCGGGTGTCCCCGCCAAGGTCGTCGGCGATGTCGGCCTGGTCCAGCCCGCCTACGCGATGGATCAGTTCTTCGATCCGGTCATCTGACCGTCAGGTCGGGCCGCCGACGAGGCCGATGTCGATGTGCGTGATGCTGCCGTTGGCGGGCAGCGTGTAGAGCCCCGTGCTCATGGTCTCGCCATCGAAGTCGCTGTCGAGGTTGTCGTTGCCACCGAGGTTCGGGCTGGTCACGCCGTAGCCGAACGGCAGGACCACCTCGACGCGGTAGGCGCCGGGCGGGATGTTGCTGAAGTAGTAGACCCCGGCCGCGTTGCTGGTGGTGACCGCGACCAGCGCGCCCGACGCGGTGCGCAGGAGGAACGTGATGCCCCCGGCGCCCGGCTCGCCCGGGTTCTGGACGCCGTTGACGTTGAAGTCCCGCCACGCGCGGTCGCCGATGCAGCCTTCGTCGACGAAGCCGTCGCAGTCGTTGTCGAGGCCGTCGCCGCACACCTCGGCGCCGGGGCCGACCGCGCCGACGCACACGCCGAAGCCGGTGCCGGTCGCGTTGCACTGCCGCGCGCCCGCGACGCACACGCCGACGCCGGCGGTGCCCGCGGGGCCGCTGTAGCAGGACCCGGTGGTGTCGGGCTCGCACACGCAGCTGTCGTCGGTGACGCCGTCGCAGTCGTTGTCGAGGCCGTCGCCGCACACCTCGGGGCTGGGGCCGACCGAGCCGACGCACGCGCCGTAGCCGGTGCCGTCGGCGTTGCAGGTCTGCGCGCCCGCCGCGCACACGCCGACACCCGCGGTGCCCGCGGGGCCGTCGTAGCAGGTCGCGCCCGCGCCCGGCGCGCACACGCAGCCCTCGTCGGAGACGCCGTCGCAGTCGTTGTCGAGACCGTCGCCGCACACCTCGGGGCCGGGGCCGATCGAGCCGACGCACGCGCCGTAGCCGGTGCCGGTGGCGTTGCAGGTCTGCGCGCCCGCCGCGCACACGCCGACGCCCGCGGTGCCCACGGGACCGTCGTAGCAAGCCGCCGCCGAGTCGGGCGCGCACACGCAGCCGTCGTCGATCACGCCGTCGCAGTCGTTGTCGAGCCCGTCGCTGCACAGCTCGGCGCTCGGACCGATCGAGCCGACGCACGCGCCGTAGCCGGAGCCCGCGCCGTTGCAGGTCTGCACGCCCGCCGCGCACACGCCGACACCCTCGGTGCCCGCGGGGCCGTCGTAGCAAGCCGCGCCCGAGCCCGGCGCGCACACGCAGCCGTCGTCGACGGAGCCGTCGCAGTCGTTGTCGAGGCCGTCGCCGCAGACGTCGACCGTGGGGCCGACCGAGCCGACGCACGCGCCGTAGCCGGTGCCATCGGCGTTGCAGGTCGACGTGCCGCCGCTGCAGGTGCCGACACCCTCGGTGCCCGCGGGGCCGTCGTAGCAAGCCGCGCCCGAGCCCGGCGCGCACACGCAGCCGTCGTCGATGGTGCCGTCGCAGTCGTTGTCGACGCCGTCACCGCACACCTCGGGGCTCGGCACGCACGCGCTGCAGCCCTCGTCGGTCACGCCGTCGCAATCGTCGTCGATGCCGTTGCACGACTCGGTCGCGGGCACGGTCTCGCCGACGCACGGGCCGTAGCCCAGACCGTCGGCGTTGCAGGTCTTGATGCCGCGCTCGCAGGCGCCGACGCCGTCGGTCTCGCTCGGGCCCGAGTAGCAGACCCACAGCTCGCCCGGCGGGCACACGCAGCCCTGATCGACGTCGCCGTTGCAGTCGTTGTCGAGACCGTCGCCGCAGATCTCGGCGATCGGACCGATCGAGCCGACGCACGCGCCGTGACCCGAGCCGTCGCTGTCGCAGATCTGGGTGCCGGACTGGCAGGTGCCGACACCCTCGGTACCGGCCGGGCCGTCGTAGCAGCTCGACGGCGCGCCCGCGGTACACAGGCAGTCGTCGTCGACGACGCCGTCGCAGTCGTTGTCGATGCCGTCGCAGGCCTCGACGGTCGGGAGGATCTCGCCGATGCACGCGCCGTAGCCGGTGCCCGCGCTGTTGCACGTCTTGATGCCGCGATCGCAGGCGCCGACGCTGTCGGTCGCCGCGGGCCCGCTGTAGCAGACCCAGCTCTCGCCGGGCGGGCACACCTGTGCTGGCCCACCGCAACCGCCGCCGTGATGGCCGCGGCCGCGGCGACGGCGCTCGCCGGTGGCGTCGTCGATCCAGAGGCCGTCGTGCCCGTCGAGGTCCTCGGCACCGTCGTCGACTTGCACGAGCTCGTCACCCTCGGTGGAGCCGGGCTCGTCGGACGTGAGACACGCGCCGAGGAGGGAGAGAGCCAGGGCAAAAAATGCGGGCTGAGCCAGACGCATGCGCACTCCTGTGAGGTCCGTGAGGCGCGCTCTCCTCCACCACAACGGGAGGAGGGCTACCCCGGCGCTACCCTGCACGAAAATACTCGCGCTCACCAGATGTTTGTTGCATCACACATTTCACCTCAAGCTACCCCATGGACGTTACCAAGATCACATGCAGCTCGTGACACGCGCCGTGCTCAGGGGCAGCGAGCCGGGTTCACGATGTGA
>JAYTAJ010000679.1:0-3674 GCA_043737575.1 Myxococcales bacterium
GACCGGCCCGCCGAGATCGATCGAGCCGGTCAGCACCAGGAGCGCGTCGGCCAGCGCTCGGACCAGCTCGGCCTCGCCCGCGGGATCGCGCACCAGGCAGATCAGCTCGGCGCAGTGGGTGCGCGCGACCGACGCGACCATGCCGGGCCGGACGCCTTGCCCCCACGCCGCGCGGGAGCACGCGACGACGACGGGCGCGCCGAGGGCGGCTATCACCGCGATCGGCGCCGCCATTGCCGTCAGCGGAGCCGAGGCAAGAGCAGCCTGGAGGGGAAACGACGGGAGGTAGATGCTGGCGATGCGCACGACGAAAGCTCTACACTACTGGTCTGATGTTCAGTGATATCACGATTCGCTGCGCTCGTCTCGCGCCAATCGCTAACCATCGGGAAGGCTTGTCTCTATGATGCACGCGTGAGCACCGCCGAAAGCTCGGACAGCACCCGGATCAGCCCGACGGCCCACTACACCGGCTACACGTGGCTCGCCCACGGGCTCTCGCATCCGGCCTTCGCGACGCCGACCGGGCAGTTCCTCTACCGCGCGCTGTCGCCCGCGAACCGGCTGATGAGCGCAGCGGGCCAGCCGACGCTCGACGGCTTCTTGCTCGCGCGCCACCGCTTGATCGACAGCCTGCTGCGCGCGGCGATCGATCGCGGCGACATCGGCCAGGTCGTCGAGGTCGCGTGCGGCCTGTCGCCGCGCGGCTGGCGCTTCGCCCAGGACTACGGCGATCGCCTGGACTATGTCGAGGCCGACCTGCCCGGGATGGCGGCGAAGAAGCGCGCGATCCTCGCCAAGGCCGGCGCGGGCGGCGCCCACCACCGCGTCGTCGACATCGACGCCACCGCCGACAGCGGCCCGGCCTCGATCGACGCCCTCGCCGCGACCCTCGACCCGAGCCGCGGCACCGCGATCATCACCGAGGGCCTGCTCAACTACTTCGATCCGGTGTCGGTGGCGAAGATGTGGCGGCGCTTCGCCCGCGCGCTGCAGGGCTTCCCCCACGGCCTCTACCTGTC
Source organism: Myxococcales bacterium (assembly GCA_043737575.1). Classification (GTDB taxonomy): domain Bacteria; phylum Myxococcota_A; class Polyangia; order Haliangiales; family Haliangiaceae; genus UBA2376. Next base: position 1,023 of record JAYTAJ010000679.1, read on the forward strand.
GGATCTGCACCTCGGCGAGGCCGCCGGCCCGATCGAGCGGCTGTTCGCCGGCGTGCTCGGCGTGTTCGTGCGCGGCCGCATCCACTTCCACTTCGACGACGCCCGCGCCGCCGAGCGCGAGCTGACGATCGCCGGCTTCGAGCGCGCCGAGCTGCTCGATCCGTCGCAGCAGGACCTGCCGAACGTCGATCGCACCAGCGCGCGGTTCGTCCGCATCGTCCACGCCCACACCACCGCGAAGCCGTAAGGTCAGGGCGCGTCGGTCGCGACCGCGGTGACCGGGGCGACCGGCAGCGGGATGGGCTCGCCGCGGGCCACCTTCGCGCGGTGCTCGTTCTCGATGCGGGCGGCGTCGGCGAAGCGGTACAGATCCGACTTCACGTCGTCGGCCAGCTCGGGCGAGTAGCGGTTGACGAGCGTCGAGACCAGGGTCGCGATCTTGTCGTCCTGGTGCCACAGATTCGAGCTGCGATCGCCGTAGACCGCGCGCCGGGTCGTGAACAGGAGGAGGCCGGTCTTGACGTCGAACATGCTGGCCTCGATGTAGCCGTAGGCGTAGTGGCGCTGGCCGGGGATGAACGCGGCGCCGACCAGGGTCGCGTAGCCCCACGCCAGCGGGCCCATGCGCCGCTTGGTCGCGATGATCTCGCGGTAGAGCATCACGTAGCGCAGGCGGTAGCGCGCCGCGACCTCGCGCAAGGCCTCCATGCCGAGCGCGCCCGACGGGATGGGCATGATCTCGGTGACCAGCGTGAACGGCTCGGAGCCGCGCAGACGCCGCACGAACGGCGCGACCCCGGCCGGGACCCGCTGGTAGTCGGGGTTGGGACCGCGCCAGTCGGTGGCGGTGACGACCGGCAGCACGCCGACCCGCGCGGGCAGCTCGAGCTCGATCGGCGCGGCGAGGATCTGCTGGAGCGCGTCCTCGGTGAGCGCGCCCTGCGGATCGCGCGCGAACAGCGACCGCTCGAGGGGCGGCGGCGCCGCCATCGGCGCGGCCTCGCCCTCGGCCATGCGGGCGGTGGCGTACTGGGCCTTGCTCGCGCCGCACGCGGCGGCGGACACGAGGCAGATCACGAGCAGGACGGCCCGGGGGCCACCGACGAGAGGCGCGAACATGGAGGACTCCTTGGGGCGAGGCGAAGGGCGAGAGGCGAGGGGCGAGAGGCGAGGGGCGCAGGGGATGGCGCCGTGGTGTGCGCAAGGAACGCGACCGCTGCGCGCGGCTTACACGCCTCGGCGTTGACCGCCCCCTGCCCTGATCCTAAGGTGGCCGCGATGAAGCTCGCGACCTTGCGCGACGGAACCCGGGACGGTCGGCTGTTGGTGGTCCGCTCCGACGGCACCGCGGGCGCGCCCGCCCCCGCGCCGTGGACGACGATGCAGCGCGCGCTCGACGACTGGGACGCCGCGGAGATCGCGCTGCGCTCGCTCGCGGCCGAGCTCGACGTCGGCGGGCTCCACGGCTTTCCGATCGATCCGGCGCAGCTGGCGGCGCCGCTGCCGCGCGCCTACGAGTGGATCGACGGCTCGGCGTTCCTCAACCACGTCATCCTGGTCCGCAAGGCCCGCGGCGCCGAGCCGCCGCCGACGCTCGAGACCGATCCGCTGGTGTACCAGGGCGGGTCGGGCGATCTGCTCGGCCCGCGCGATCCGATCGCGCTGGTCGATCCGGCCTGGGGCCTCGACTACGAGTCGGAGGTCGTGGTCGTCCTCGGCGATACGCCGCTCGGCACCACCGCGGCCAGCGCGGGCGCGTGCATCCGGCTGGTGATGCTCGCCAACGACGTCACGCTGCGCAACCTGGTGCCGGCCGAGCTGGCGAAGAGCTTCGGCTTCTTCCAGAGCAAGCCCGCGACCGCGTTCTCGCCGTTCGCGGTCACCCCCGACGCGCTGGGCGACGCCTGGCGCGGCGGCCGACTCCACGCCCGGGTCCGCTCGATCTACAACGGCGAGCTGTACGGCGACTGCGACGCCGGCGACGAGATGCACTTCTCGTTTCACGATCTGATCGCGCACCTCGCCAAGACCCGCCGATTCACCGCGGGGACGATCGTCGGCAGCGGCACCGTGTCGAACGCCGATCGCACGCGCGGCATCTCGTGCCTCGCCGAGCGCCGCATGATCGAGACCATCGAGAGCGGCGCCGCCAAGACCCCGTTCATGAAGGTCGGCGATCGGATCCAGATCGACGCCGAGATCGACGGCGGCAGCCCGTTCGGCCAGATCGATCAGCGGGTGATCGGCGCGGGCGGCGTGTCGTGAAGCTCGTCCTCCACAACTACTGGCGATCGTCGGCGAGCTATCGCGTCCGCATCGCGCTGGGCCTGAAGCAGCTCGCCTACGACTACGTCGCGGTCGACATCACCAAGGCGACCCAGCACGGCACCGTGTACAAGGCGAAGAACCCGATGGCGCAGGTCCCGGCCCTCGAGATCCTCGAGGACGACGGCCGCCGTCAGGTCCTGGTACAGTCGCTGCCGATCCTCGAGTACCTCGACGAGCGCTGGCCCGAGCTGCCGCTGCTGCCGCGCGGCCCCGGCTCCCTCGAGCTGCGCGCCCACACCCGGGCGCTGGCCGAGCTGGTGAACTCCGGCATCCAGCCGCTGCAGAACCTGTCGACGACCAACCAGGTCGCGGCGCTCGGCGGCG
>JAYTAJ010000680.1:0-3673 GCA_043737575.1 Myxococcales bacterium
GTGACCGGATCGGTGACCGCGGGCGACGTCAGGGTGACGGTGACCGCCTCGTCGGAGATGTCGACGTCGGCCTTGCCGGTCAGGGTCACGGTCTGCGGCGTCGCGTAGTTGTTCGGGCTGAACAGGAGGAAGCCGGGCGTGAAGCCGAGCCGGGTGTCGTTCGACGACGCCAGCGTCACGATCACCGCGTCGGCCGGCGGCACCGACAGCCGGACCGTGACGGTCGTGGCCTGGCCCTCGGTGACGATCACCGTCGAGCTCGAGACGATGATCGCGAGCGGGCCGGTCGGCGCGTCGATGCCGCCGTCGTCGGCGCTGCCGCCGTCGCCGAGGGTGAACGTGACCGGGTCGACCGAGCAGGCAGCGAGCGCCGCGAGCAGCGCGAGCGCGAGGACGTTGCGCATCAGAACCTCACCGTGAGATCGAGCCCGGCCGTGGTGCCGAGGCGGGGTGTGAGCGCGACCTGGGCCTCGCGCCGCGGCGGCGCGCCCGTGAGCCACAGGACCGCCGCGGTGATCGCGGCGCCGCCGGCGACGCCGTACGCGATGTTCGCGTAGAGCGCGCGCGATCGACCGCGCTCGATCAGCGCGTTGGCCTCGACGGCGGCGGGGCACGCCGCCTGCGGATCGGGGCACCGCGCGTAGGCGTCGTCCTCGAGCCGTGCGGCCTGGCGCCCGAGCAGCACGCCGCCGACCGCGGCACCGACGCCGACCGCGACGACCGCGACCGCGATCTTGCGGCGCCCGGTCCACCGCCCCGCGGGCGCGGGCTCGGGGGCGACGATCGGCGGCATCTCCGACGGTCCGCTCGGCGGCTCGGGCGCCGGCAAGGACAGCTTGGCCAGCTCCTTGAAGCGCGGCACCTCGATCGAGATCTTGCCGAGCTCGGCGGGCACGACCACGGTGGTCGACCACTCCTCGTGGCCGGGCGCGCGCCCCGACACGACGTAGCTGCCGCCGTCGACCGGGATGCCGCGGTTCCACAGCGCCTGATCGACCGCGGCGCCGTCGCGGTTCACCACCAGGCCCTCGATGCGACTCTCGTCGGACACCGAGATCGTCAGGAACGACAGCCGCGGCTCGATCGCCTTGATCCGCGCCTCGGCGATCTTCTTCTTCTTCGGATCCTTCACCCGCGACAGCGCGTCCTTGAACGCCGACCACGCCGACGCCAGCTGCTGGTTCTGCTCGCGGCAGGTGCCGAGGTTCACCAGCGTCCCGGCCCGCGACTCGAGGCGGTTCGACGCCTCGAACGCGTCGCACGCCTCGGCGACCTTGCCCTCCTTCAGCAGCTTCTCGCCGTCGCTGAACAACGCCTCGGCCGCCGCGTTCTGGGCGGCGGCGGTGCGGGTGCCGAAGGTGAGGAGCGCGACGACGACCAGGCTAGTCGCCGCGATCCACGAAGCCCGAGCCGGATGAGCTGCCATTGCCGTCCCCTCGTTTGCCGCGGCGCTTGCCGCGGCGTTCGGTTCCTGCGTCGTTCGTCTCGGCCGCGATCTCGGGCGCGGCGTCGGCCGCGACGCCGGCGTCGACGACGACCGCCACCTCGGCCGCCGCGTCGGTCCCCTCGACCGCCGCGGTGGTGCCGGCATCGATCGCGCCGGTCGGCGCGATCGCCGAGCCGGTCGTCGCCGTCGTCGGCGTCGCGGCTGGCTTCGAGCCACCGCCGAACAGCGCGAAGCCGCCGCCCGCGATCGCCGCGGCCGCGATCACGCCGCCGATCACCAGGCCGACGCGGCGGCGCGGCGGCGGCGACGCGGGCTCGGCCTCGCCGACCGACGAGCCGAGCGTGGTCACCGCCTGCGGGTTCGCGGGCGTCGGCGCGCTCGGGTACGGCGTGGCGACGCCCGGGTAGGGCGTGGTCGCGCCCGGGTAGGGCGTGGTCGCGCCCGGGTAGGTCGGCGCGACGATCGGCTGCGAGTGGCGGTAGTCGTAGCCGAAGATCGCGGCCTCGATCGCGGCGATCGCCTGGGCCAGCTCCGCCATCGACTGGAAGCGCGCCGCCGGATCCTTCTCGAGGCAGCGCAGCACCAGTGCGTCGAGCATCGGCGGCAGGCCGGGCACCAAGGTCGACGGCGTCGGCGGCTGATCGCGGACGTGGGCGATGATGATGTCGCCCGAGCCCTCGCCCTCGAACGGTGGCCGGCCGCACAGCATCGTGAACAGCACGCAGCCGAGCGCGTAGACGTCGGAGCGATGATCGACCGACGTCGCGCCGCGGCACTGCTCGGGCGACATGTACACCGGCGTGCCCATCAACACGCCGGTCCGGGTCTTCACCTTGCCCGGCTCGTCGCCCGCGAGCTTGGCGATCCCGAAGTCGAGGATCTTCGGGCGCTCGCCACCGGTCACCGCCGGATCGCCGACGATGAACAGGTTCTCGGGCTTGAGGTCGCGGTGGATGACACCCTTGGCGTGGGCCGCCGACAAGGACGTCGCGATCTGCTTCATCAGGCGCAGCGCCTCGACCGGCGAGAAGCGACCGATCCGCTTCAACCGCGCGTCCATCGCCTCGCCCTCGAGGAACTCCATCACCAGGAACGCGCTGCCGTCGGTGTGCTGGCCGAAGTCGAAGACCTGCACGATGCCGGGATCGGCGACCGCGGTGACCGCGCGGGCCTCGTTGAAGAACCGCTGCACGATGCCCTGGTTCGCCGAGTAGATCGGCAACAGCACCTTGATCGCGGCGCGACGCCCGAGCAGCTGATGCTCGCCCAGCCACACCGCGCCCATCCCGCCTTCGCCGAGCTTGCGTACGATCCGATACGGTCCGATCGAGACGCCTTCCATCGAAGTCCCCACGGTATCACAGACGCGATCGGCGCCGCGGCAATGACGCGCTGCGGTTGCAGGCGCGTAGGTGGCGTGGCGGTGCCGTGCGACGTTTTTTTCGCAGGAGCATCGCTTTCATCGAGGCCGGCCGTGTGCAAGAACGCCGAGGATGCAGACCGCCCTCCTGTTCCCGGGCCAAGGCTCGCAGCGGGTCGGGATGGGCCGCGACCTGGCCCATCGCTTCGCGCTGGCGCGGCAGACCTACCAGGAGGCCGACGACGCGCTCGGCTTCTCGATCTCGGCCCTGTGCTTCGACGGTCCCGAGGACGCGCTGACCCTGACCCAGCACAGCCAGCCCGCGATCCTCGCGACCTCGATGGCGGTGTTCCGCGTCCTCGCCGCCGAGAAGGGCCTGGGCTTCGACGTCGTCGCCGGCCACTCGCTCGGCGAGTGGACCGCGCTGTGCGCCGCGGGCGCCCTCGGCTTCGCCGACGCGGTGCGCCTCACCCACCTGCGCGGCCGCTTCATGCAGGAGGCGGTGCCGGTCGGCGTCGGCGCGATGGCCGCGATCATGGGCCTCGAGCTCGACGCCGTGCAGGCGCTGTGCGCCGCCGCCGCCGAGCCCGGCGAGCCGGCCGAGCCCGCGAACCTGAACGGCGCCGGGCAGATCGTGATCTCCGGCCACGCCGCCGCCATTGATCGCGCGATCGAGCAGGCCAAGGCCCGCGGCGCCAAGCGCGCGGTGAAGCTCGCGGTCAGCGCGCCGTTCCACTCGTCCTTGATGCAGCCCGCCGCCGCGCAGCTCGCGGGCGCCCTCGCCGAGATCGCGATCGCGACGCCGTCGGTGCCGGTCGTCGCCAACGTCACCGCCGCCGCGACCCGCGACCCCGACGAGATCCGCC
>JAYTAJ010000681.1:0-3673 GCA_043737575.1 Myxococcales bacterium
CCAGCTCGGCGCGCGATCGCTCACGGCCCTCGTCGCTCACCGTCATCATGTGGACGTCGACCAGCGTCGCGAGATCGAGCTGGTTGCGCTCGAGCAGCGCCTCGACGACGACGATCCGCTGACCCGGCCGCATCGCCCGCCGCACGGTCGCGAGGATCTGCGTGGCGCGGGCGTCGTCCCAGTCGTGGAGCACGTTCTTCAGGACGTACGCGTCGGCGCCCGCGGGGACTTCGTCGAGGAAGCTGCCCGGGTGCAGCGCGACGCGATCGGCGACGCCGCGGGCGCGCAGCAGCGGCGCCGCCGAGGCGATCACTTCAGCGCCGTCGCACAGCATGCCGCGCAGATGCGGATGCCGGACCAGCAGTTCGGACAGGAGCGTGCCGCGACCGCCGCCGACGTCGCACACCGTCGTGACCTCGCGCCAGGGATACAAGGTCGCGATCAGCGGCGCGGCGTGGACGGTCAGGCCCATCATCGCCTGCACGAACTGCTCGCCCTCGTCGGGATGCGCCGCGAGGTGGGCCCACACGCCGACGCCGTTGGCGGCGGTGAAGCCGTTGCGCCCGGTGCGCAGGACCTGCTCGAACGCCTGGTACGCGCGCTGGTTCGACGGCGACGCGAAGTACGCGGCCCAGGCCCGGCTGCGCGTGAGCTGGCCGCGGCGCAGCGCGCGCGACACCCGGGTGTTGTGGAACCGGCCGCGGTGGTCGAGGCGGAGCACGCGCTCCCACGCCAGCGCCCGCAGCACGCGATGGGTCGCGTCGGGATCGGTGCCGATGCGCGCCGCGATCTCGGCCGCGGTCGCGGCGCCTTCGTCGAGGAGATCGGGCACGCCGAGCCGCGCCACCGCGCCGAGCATCGCGGTGCGCGCGACGCCGAACGCGAGATCGAAGACCAGGAGCTCGGGCGGCAGCAGCCGATCGGCGACGCGGCGCAGCACGCGGTGCAGCCCGAGCGCGGCGCGGATCACCAGCGCGGGTGGCAACCGCTGCGCCAGACGGTGCGGACCGAGGCCGGGCAGCGCGGTCGTGTCTTGGTCGCGGTCGCTCGGCACGCCGAGGCATCGTAGCATCGCGGTCGATGACGCCGATCACACGGTGACTCAGGCCGCGCGCGGCGATTCGCGCGGTGTCCGCCACGCCGCGATCAACAGCAGCGCGGCGCCGATCAGCAGCGCCGCGTCGGCGAGGTTCCAGATCGGCCAGCCGTGCCAGTGGACGAAGTCGACGACGTAGCCGCGGGTGAACCGATCGATCAGGTTGCCCGCGGCGCCGCCCGCGATCACCGCAGCGCCGACCGCGCGCACGCTCGGCCGACCGCGGTGCCGCGCCCACGCCAAGCCCAGCACCGCCAGCGCCGCCAGCGCCGCGCCGATCAACAGCGGCGCGCGCACCGGGCCCGGCAGCACGCGCTCGAGGGAGAACGCCATCCCCGGGTTCTGCGTGTACTGCAGCTCGAGGCGCCCGCTGATCAGCTCGACCGGCGGTCGCCCCTCGAGCGAGTGCTCGGCCCACCCCTTGCTCGCCTGATCACACCCCGCGACCGCGAGCGCGATCAGCAACAACACGACGCGGGCCAGCGAGGTCGTCATCCCTCGCCAACCCCGCCCCGCGCCCGCCGCATTCCCGCGGTGGCCTCGCCCACACGCGTGTTAATCTCCGCGCCATGTACCGAAGCGACCAGGAAGCCCTGCTGCAGCGCGCCGACGCGACGACCAAGGAGGCCGAGCAGCTCCGACGCGAGAACGAGGCGATGCGTCAGGCGATGAGCCAGGGCCTCGTGCATCAGGCGCCGCCGACGTACATCGCGATGCAGCCGAACATGATCTACGCGCCGATGTTCGACGTGAGGATGCTGCCGATGAGCGAGCGCGCGCGCCTCGCCAATCACTCGATCGAACGCACGCCGGTGTGGGCCGCCGCGATCCTCAACGTCATCACCTTCGGCCTGTACGGCCTGATCCACTTCGGCAACCTCCACGACCGTCTGCCCCACGCCGCGCACAACGATCCGTCGGCCGGCAAGGCGATCGGCTTCCAGTTCATTCCGTACTTCAACCTGTACTGGATCTTCTTCAGCACGCGGCGCCTGAACGATCGGCTGTCGTTGCAGCTCAAGCTGCGCGGCCTGCCCGACACCGCGCCGCGCGGCTTCACGCTGGCAACCGTGATCTGCTCGATGATCCCGTACATCGGTTGGTTCGTGCTCGGGCCGATCATGTGGCTGATCAACACCTGCTTCTTGCAGTCGACGGTGAACCAGATCGCCGCGCTGCCGCCGACGCAGTGGGACGCGTCGACGCGTTAGTCGACGCGTTAGTCGGCGCGCTCGAAGATCGCGACGACCGGCCAGTGATCGGATTGGCCCGCGGTGATGACGCGGGCGTCGCGCGCCACCAGGCGGGCGTCGTAGACGATGTGATCGAGCTGGCTGTGGATGGTGCCGAGCGCGGTCGGCCAGCGCCAGGTGTTGGCGCCCGGGTGCAGCTCGGGCAGCACGCTGCGGAGGCCGCGGTCGGCGAGGAAGCGCAGCGCGCTGCCCTCGACCGGCTCGTTGAAGTCGCCGACGACCAGCGTCGGTAGCGCGGCGTCGAGCGCGCGCGCGAAGGTCTCGATCTCGGCCCGGCGGATCGCGGGCGTCGTGAAGTAGCCGCCGACGATGCCGCCGTCCTCGGACAGCGGCGGCCGCAGGTGCACCGCGAGCACCTGGATCGGCCCGAGCGGCGTCGCGACGATCACCCGCCACGCCGGGAACCAGCCGTCGCCGACCCGCGGCAGGTAGTCGCGATCGTCGATCGGATAGCGCGACAAGATCGCCAGCCCGCCCGCGCCGCAGCAGTGGCGGAAGCGCATGTGCGGGTAGCGATCGCGGAGCCCGGGCCGCAGCGCTCGCTCCCAGTCGGCGGTGGTCTCCTGCAGCACGACGACGTCGGCGTCGCCGGCGCGGATCGCCGCCTCACCCTCGGGATCGCCGGCCAGCCCGAAGTTGACGTTGTAGCTCATCACCGTCAGGCGCGACCGGCCGACCGGCAGCGGCAGCGGCGACCGCGCATCGCCACCGCAGCCGATCACCAGCGCCAGGACGATCGCAGCGCGCATCGTCGGTGGGACACGCCAGCCCGCGAACGGTTGCCTGATCGATCGGTGAGCACGCACGCGGGCCCGGCGCGTGCCACAGTGCGCGCATGTCTGACCAAGCCCTGCGGGCCATGCTCACCAAGGCCGTCGAGCACCTCCGCGCCGCGACCGACCTCACCACCGACGAGGTCATCGGCCTCGCCGCGCTGCCCGAGACCATGCGCACGCCCGACGTGTGCTATTCGCTCGGCGTGATCGAAGGCGCCGCCGCCGCGCTGCGCGCGACCCGTCGCGAGATGCTCGAGGACCTCGATCTGCTGACCGCGCCGCGTCGCAGCGTGTAGTCATGGCGGCGCAGACCGAGGTCGCGGCGACGCTGACGCTGCCCGGCGGCACCGGCCGGATCGCCGTCGTCGCCGACACCCACTCGGCGCCGCACCCCGCGATCGGCGACCGCCTCACCGCGCTGCGCGCCGACGCGATCTTCCACGCCGGCGACATCGGCGAGCTCACCGTGCTCGACGAGCTGCGCCGCCACGCGCCGCTCTACGCGGTGCGCGGCAACATCGACAGCCGCGCCAACGACCTCCCCGACG
>JAYTAJ010000682.1:0-1513 GCA_043737575.1 Myxococcales bacterium
GCTCGTCGTCGTACTCGTCGTCGATGTCGCCGACGATGGTCTCGAGGAGATCCTCGACGGTGACGATGCCGATGGCGCCGCCGTACTCGTCGACCACGACCGCGATGGGGTTGCCGGCGGCCTGGAGCTGCACGAGCAGGTCGATGGCCTTCATGCTCGACGGCACGTAGCTGACGGCGCGGGCGACCTCGGCGATGGGGGTGGCGCGGCGATCGGGGCCGGCGGCGATGATGTCGAAGGCGTGGACGATGCCGACGATGTCGTCGACCCGGCCGCGGTAGACCGGCATGCGCGAGTGCTGCTTGTCGGCGACCTCGAGCGCGGCCTCGCCGAGCGAGGTGTCCTCGGGCAGCGCCGTGACCTCCGACAGCGGCACCATCAGATCGCCGACCTTGTACTCCGACAGCTCGAAGACGTTGGCGATCATCTCGCGCTCGTCGGCGCTGATGCCGGGCTTGTCGCTCATCGGCTCGCTCTCGATCAGGAGCGCCAGCTCGTCGCGGGTGATGAACGCCTTCTTCTTGTCGGTGCCGATCATGCGCGTCGCCGCCGAGGCGAACGCGCTGACCACCACCACCAGCGGCCGCAGCGCGTAGCCGAGCGGCAGCATCAGCACCGCGAGCATCGGCGCCAGGCGATCGGCGTGGGCGCCGGCGATCGCGCGCGGCACCAGGTGGCCGAGGATCAGCATCGGCGGCGCCGCGAACGCCGCGGCCCAGTACCAGCCGTGGCCGCGCTCGATCAGGTACAGCGCGCAGGTCACCGCGAGCGCGAGGCTGCACAGGTTGGCGCCGACCTGCACCGTCGCCGCGGTGGTCTCGGCCCGAGCCACCAGGCGCTCGGCGGCGCGCGCCGCGGTGCCGCCGGCGGCGACCTTCTGGCGCAGCCGGCCGCGATCGCACGACGCCAGCGCGATCTCGGTCGCGACGATCAGCGCGTGCACCAGCGTCGTGACCACCGCGATCGCGATCAGCGCGTTGAGCGTGATGGCGAACGTCACGACACCTCCTCGGGCGGCGGCGTCAGGTCGCGCGGATCGGGCTCGCGTTCGGTGGCGCCGTCGCTGGTCACCAGCGCCGGCACGCCGTCGGCGCTGCTGTCGACCAGCGCGACCTGGGCCGACTGATCGATCGCCGGCATCGCGCCCGGCAGCGGGGTCCGGCCGCCGCGACCGCGCCGCGAGCCGCGCTGCAGGTTGTCGCGCTCCTCGTAGATGTCGCCGAACAGCAGCGCGAGCAGATCGTCCATCGTGACCAGGCCGAGCAGCTTGCCGTACTCGCTCACCACCAGCGCGAGGTGGACCTTCTTCTGCTTGAACGTGTGGAAGAGGCGCGCGACCGGCGTCGTGCGCGGCACGTACAGCGGCTCGTGCAGCAGCTCGGACAGCACCCGCGCCGGCGCCTCACCGGCGGTGGCCTTGACCAGATCCTTGGCGTTCAGGATGCCGCGGATGTTGTCGAGCGAGCGCTGGTAGATCGGCACGCGCGAGAAGCCGCGGGCCGCGACCTCCTTG
>JAYTAJ010000683.1:0-8358 GCA_043737575.1 Myxococcales bacterium
GCCGGGCTGGCTCACCTCGACTTCAAGCCCGACAACGTCCTGGTCGGCGACGATGGCCGGGTCCGGGTCGCCGACTTCGGCCTGGCCCGCAGCGTCGACGACTCCGAGGAGCACAGCGCGCTCGGCACCCCGGCGTACATGGCGCCCGAGCAGCGCGGCCACGGCCGGGTCGGCCCGCCCGCCGATCAGTTCGCGTTCGCGGTGGCGCTGCGCGAGGCGCTGGCGCCGACGCCGCGGATCGCGCCCCACGTCGATCGCGCGCTGCGCCGCGCCCTCGCGCCCGATCCCGACGCGCGGTTCCCGTCGATGGACGCGCTGCTCGCCGAGCTGACCCGCGATCCCGAGGCGCGGCGGCGGCGGATCGCGCTGATCGCGGTGACCGCGGGGGCGGTGGCGGCGCTCGGCGCGGGCGCGACCTGGCTCGCGGTCGGGGATCGGATCGCGCCGCGGGTGTCGTGCGAGGTCGCCGACGACGCGCTCGACGGCGTGTGGGATCCGCCGCGCCGCGCCGCGGTCCGGGCCGCGTTCGTCGGCTCGACCCGCGTCGACGCCGCCGCGATCTTCGAGCGCGTCGCGGCGCTGCTCGATCAGCGCGCGCGGGCCTGGCTCGACACCCGCGTCGCGGTCTGCCAGGCGACCCACGTCCGCGGCGAGCAGTCGGCGCAGCTGCTCGATCTCCGCGTCCGCTGCCTCGATCGCCGCCGCGACGAGCTGGGCGCGCTGGTCGACGTGCTCGCGACCGGTGACGCCGCGGTCGTCGATCGCGCGGTCGAGGCGACCGCGGTGCTGCGCTCCCTCGACAGCTGCGCCGACGGCGCGGCGCTGCTCGCCGCGGTGCCGCCGCCCGACGATCCCGCCGCCCGCGCCACCATCGCCGCGATCGAGCGCCGCCTCGCCGACCTCGACGCGCGCCGCGCCGCGGGCCGCTACGCCGAGGCGCTGCCGCTCGCGACCGCGCTGGTCGCCGACGTCCTGCCGCTGCGCTACCCGCCGCTCACGGCGCGGGTCAGCGTCGCTCACGCCAAGGTGCTCGCCGCGCTCGGCCGTCGAGTCGAGGCCGAGGCCGCGTACCTCGCGAGCGTCGCCGAGGCCGCGTCGGCGCGCGACGATCAGACCAGCCTCGACGCGTGGCGCGGGGTGATCGATCTGCGCGGCGAGGCCAGCCTGTTGGCGGGCGCCGACCTCCTGATCGCCGCCGCCACCGCCGCCGCCAACCGCCTCGGTCCCGACGACGGCGGCCGCGCGGCGCTCGATCAGAGCCTGGCCATGCTGCGAGCGCGGCAAGGCCGCCTGCCCGAGATGCTCGCGCACGCCACCGCCGCCCACGCCTGGTTCGCCGCGCATCGCCCGGGCACGCTGGACGAGGCCGCGGCGCTCGACGCCCTCGCGCGCGCGTTCTTGCGGCGCAGTGAGCTCGAGCCCGCGCTCGCGCGCAACGCCGAGGCGCTCGCGCTCCTGATCGAGCTGCTCGGCGTCGATCATCCCACGGTCGCCGAGTCCCGCCGCAGCCGGTCGAAGATCTTGGCGCAGCTGTCACGGTTCGCCGAGGCCCGTGCCGAGCTCACGGGGACGAGCGCCGCGATCGAGCGCGCCTACGGCGTCGACAGCCTGCCGTCGGCCCGGGTCGCGCTCGCGATCGCCGACCTCGAGTTCTGGCAGGGTCGCTACCCCGAGTCGGAGCGAACGTGTCGCGGCGCGCTGGCGATCGTCCGCCGCCGCGGCAGCGCGCTCGATGTCGCACAGCTCCTGACGATGATCGCCCGCGCCGCGGCGGCCGACCTCCGCCAGCCGATGGCGAAGGACGCGCTGGTCGAGGCGCTCGCGGTGGCGGACGGGATCGATCCGCCCAACGATACGCTCCACGTCTCGGTGCTGACCCACCTCGGCGGCACGCTCACCGCCCTCGGCGACCTCGCGAGCGCCCAGCGCCACCTCGATCGCGCCCGCGCGCTGGCGACCCAGCTCCACGGCGCCGACAGCGTCGTCGTCGCCCAGATCGAGAACACCCTGGCGGCCACCTACGCCACCGTCGGCGACACCGCGCGGGCCGTCGCGGGCTACCAGCGGGTGATCGCGATCGTCGAGGGCCAGCTCGGCCCCGACGCGATCGACGCGCTCTACGCCCACGCCAACCTCGGCGACGAGCTCGGCCGCCTGGGCCGCTGGGCCGAGGCGGTCGTGCACCTCGAGCACGCGATCCGAGGGCTCGACCGCGTGCTCGGCCCCGATCACCCCGTGCTGTGCACGCCGCTGGCGGTGATCGCGTTCGGCTACGCGCAGCTCGGGCGCGGCGCCGACGGCGTGCGGGCCGCCGAGCGCGGCCTCGCGATCCGGACCGCGCGGCGCGATCCCTACGATCCGTACCTGCAGCTCGGCCTCGGCGCCGCGCTGTGGGCGGACGGGGCGCTCGCGCGGGGCCGCAAGGTCGTCGCCGCTGCCGCCCGGACGCTCGGCAGCAAGGACTTCGCCCCGGTCGATCGCCAGCGCGCCCTCGACTGGCTGCGCAGCCATGGGCTCACGCCCGCACGACGATGATCAGCGATTCCGACTCGACTCCCAGACGAGATTCGGATTCTCGCGTTGCTCGAATCCTCAGCGTCGTCGTCCGCCGCCGCCCATCGGATTGCCGCCCATGCGCGGCGGGCCGGCGTTCTCGGGCTGCTTGATCTTGTCGGTCTTGGTGACGCCCTCGAGGACCTCGGCGTAGATGCCGTCGGACAGCCCGAGCTTCACGTCGCGGCGGGCGAACTGCTTGGGGGCGGTCTCGACCTCGACGAACGGCTTGCCCTCCTTCCACTGCACCAGCGCCTCGCGGATCGCCAGCACCTGGACCCGCTTGTCGAGGACGACGTCGGCGTTGGCGCTGTAGCCGGCACGGATGAAGATGCCGTCCTTGGGCGTGATCGACGCCTTGATCTCGAACTGGATCGCGCCGTCGATCTCCTTGCCCTTGGGCGCGATGTACTGGAGCTTGCCGTCGAAGACCTCGCCCTCGATCGCGCCGATCTTGATCGCGAGATCCATGTCGACCGAGACCTTGCCAACCTCGCTCTCGTCGACCTGGCCCTGGAAGATCATGTCGCCCATGTTGGCGACCGTCGCGATCGAGGTGCCGGCGTTGAAGTTGTTCGACTCGATCACGCTCTCGCCCTTCTTGACCGGTACGTCGATCACCATCCCCGACACCGTCGCGGTGACGATCACGTTCGACGCCGCGCCGCCCGAGCGCACCGTGCCCTCCTTGACGATGGTCAGCGCCGAGCCCGCGCTCGCCAGCTCCTGCTGCCGCATCGCCAGGTCGTTCTTGTACTTCGCCAGCTCGGCCTCGGCGATCACGCCTTGGTCGTAGAGCTTGTTGGCGCGCTCGAGCTCGCGCCGGGCGTTGTCGTTGGCGATGCGCGCGGTCGCGACGCCCGACTCACCGCGCTGCAACGACGCCGCGTCGGGGACGATGCGGACCCGGGCGATCTTGTCGCCGGCCTTCACCATCGCACCGGGCTCGAGGAACAGCTCCTCGATCACGCCCGACACCCGCGGCTTCAGCTCGACCTCCTCGCGCGGCACGATCGCGCCGGTCGCCACCGTCTTCTTGACGATGTCCTTCACCTCGAGCTGTTCAGTGCGCGCGATGACCGGCGGCTTGCGCGACTTCGACCACAGGAACCACATCGTGCCGCCGCCGAGGGCGACGACCGCGAGGACGATCAGGGCAGGGAGGATACGCTTCATAGGGGGTTACGCTCGAGCTGAAGAGTCTGAGACCGGATCCTTGGAATCGTCGACCGGAGCTGAGCTCGGGGCTCCGCTTCGGCGCTGCGCGCCTCATTCATCGCGCAGTGCCTCGACCGGCTGGATCGCGGCGGCGCGGGAAGCAGGGATGAGGCCGGCGAGGGCGCCAGCGCCGATCAGGATGCCGGTCGCGGCGACCGCGAGCGACAACGACACCGACGGCGGGCCCAGCGCGAAGTCGGGGCCGGCCTTGGCGATGAAGTGGGCCGCGACCTCGACCGCGGCGACGCCGAACACCATGCCGAGGTAGCCGGCGATCGTGGTCAGCGCGATCGACTCGGCGATGACCATGCCGACCACCGAGATCGGCCGCGCGCCCAGCGCCTTGCGGACGCCGATCTCCTTGGTCCGCTCGCGCACGCTGATCAGCATGATGTTCGACACGCCGATCGCGCCGGCCAGCAGCGAGAACACGCCCGCGACCATCAGCACCAGGTTGACCGCGCCGAACATGCCCTGGGTCTTGGCGAACTGCGCGCCCGCGTTCCAGCCGCGGATCGCGGTCTGATCGGTCGGCGCGATCTTGTGGCGCTCGGCGAGCAGCGTCCGCACCCGCTTCTCGAGATCGGTGGCGTCGGTGCCGGGCTTGCCGGTCAGCGAGAACCAGCTCACCCGATCGCCCATGTGGAACGCCTGGCCGAAGGTCGTGAACGGGATGTGGATGGTGCGGACGACGTTGTCGCCCTGCTGGCCGGTCACCCGCGTGCCGAAGTAGCCGACCACCTCGAAGTGGATGCCGTTGATCTCGATCGCCGCGCCGATCGGATCGACGCCGCGCGCGAACAGCTCGCTGACCACGCTCTCGCCGACCACCGCGACCTTGCGCCGCTCGGTGATGTCGCGATCGTTCAAGAACCGTCCGGCCCGCATCACCGGCATCTGGATGTACTGGAAGTCGGGGTAGTCGCCCGCGACCTGGAACGCGCCGGTCTTGGTGCCGTGGCGCACGATGTTGCCGCCGCGAAAGCCGCCGAGCTGGTTGCGCGGCGCGACATACTGGATGCCGTCGAGCCGACGCAGCGGCTCGATGTCGCCCTCGCGAAACTGGATCGGTCGCTGCGCCGGCAGGCCGGCCCACGGCTCGCTGGTGCGCTGGCCCCACAGGAAGACCGCGTTGGTCGCGAAGCCGCTCATCTTGCGGGTGATGCCGACCTCGAGGGCGCTGCCGAACGCGACCATCGCGATCAGGATGAAGATGCCGAAGAACACGCCGAGCGCGGTCAGCGCGGTCCGCAGCTTGTGGCGGGTCAGGCTGACCGCGATCTCCTGGAGGACGTCGAGGTCGATCATGCGTCACGCATCGCTTCGACCGGGCTGACCTTCGCCGCGGCCCAGGCCGGGAAGAAGCCGGCGAGGGCGCCCGACGTGATGAGGACGACGTTGGCGTAGATCGCCACGTTCAGATCGATCTGCGGGTTGGAGAAGTAGTCGTTGGCCGGGATCACCGCGGCGATCACGCTGAGCGCGCCGACGCCGAACACCAGCCCGAGGTAGCCGGCCAGCGCGGTGAGGAACACCGACTCTTGCATGATCGTCCCGACGATCGTCCACGACGTCGCGCCCAGCGCCTTGCGGATGCCGATCTCCTTGGTCCGCTCCTTCACCGCGATCATCATGATGTTCGACACGCCGATGATGCCGGCGAACAGCGTGCACGCGCCCATGAACGACACGAACCACTCGATCAGCCGGAAGATCTGCTGGAACGACTCGTACTGCTCGAGGTTGTTGCGGATGCGGGTCGCCTGCGGATCCTCGGTGCTGAACCGCTGCCGCTCCGCCAGCTTGGTCTTCACCTGCTCGAGCAGCAGCTTGGTCTCGTCGACGCTCTTGTCGCCGACCGTGAACATCAGGACGTTGATGCGATCGCCGCCGTTCCACGCCAGCTGCGCCGTCGTGATCGGCACGTACAGCATGCGGGTCTCGTCATCGGTCGCGCCGTCGTCGTGGAACACCCCCACGACCTCGAACGACACCCCGCCGATCTCCAGCCAGCGCCCGATCACGTCGGTCGAGCCCCACAGGAACTCGGCGACCGGAATGCCGATCACCGTCACCTTCCGGCGCTCGACCAGATCCTGATCGTTGATGAAGCGCCCCGCGCGCATGATCGTCTTCTCGAGATACAGGTGATCGGGGTGCGTCGAGCGGATGTCGAACGACTGCGCCTTGGCCCCGACCTTCACCAGCAGATCGCCCGAAAACGGCCGCCCGCCCGCGCCCGGAAAGTACCGCCCCGTCAGCCGGTCGATCCCCTCGATCCGTCGCACCGCCGCGTAGTCCTCGTTGTTGAACGAGATCTTTCTTCCAACCGGCAAGCCTTGATGCGGCCGCGACGTCTGGCCGCCAAAGATCCACACGCTGTTCGCCGCGTCGTCCTTGAACTGCGACTCCGCGCCCTGCCGCAACCCGCGGCCCATGCCCAGCAAGAACACCAGCATGAAGATGCCCCACGCCACCGCGAACGCCGTCAGCGCGCTCCGCAGCGGCGCTCGCCCCAACGTCGACAGCACCTCGTGCCAGCGATCGAGCGAGAACATCAGGCCGCGATCCCGTCCGTCTCGACCTTGCCGTCCCGCAACCGGATCGTCCGCTGCGCCCGCGCCGCCACATCCGCCTCATGCGTCACCAGGATCACCGTGATCCCGCTCGCGTGGATCTCTCCCAGCAACTCCATCACCTCTTCGCTGGTCTTCGAATCCAGCGCCCCCGTCGGCTCATCCGCGAGAATGATGCGCGGCTTCGCGATCAACGCCCGCGCGATCGCCACCCGCTGCTTCTGCCCGCCCGACATCTCCGCCGGCCGATGCTCCGCCCAGTCCGCGATCCCGACCTTCTCCAGATAGGTCATCGCCGTCCGGTTCCGCTGCCGCCTCGTGACCCCCTGGTAGTAGAGCGGCAGCGCCACGTTCTCCACCGCCGTCTTGAACGGCAGCAGATTGAACGACTGAAACACGAACCCGATGAGCTTGTTCCGATACCGCGCCGCCTGACTCTCCGACAGATCGCGGATCAGCGTGTCCCCCAGCCGGTACTCGCCCGAGTCGTACTTGTCCAAGATCCCCAGGATGTTGAGCAAGGTGGACTTGCCCGACCCCGACTGCCCCATGATCGCCACCATCTCCCCTTCCTCCACGTGCAGATCCACGTCCCTCAGCACGTGCAGCTGATGGCTCCCCACCGCGTAATACTTATTGATCTTCGACAGACGCAGCATCGGCAGGGCCCTGACCGTAGCGCCGACAGCCGCGCCTGACCAGCCAACCAGCATCCCCGTCCCCCTATTCCCCCTGGTTCCGGGACTCCGGTTCCCGGAGATCCAAAAACTCCGAAACCGGTCCGGGCTGTGGAGTTGTGAGCTCGGCGCCGTCGGCCATCTCGCCTCCCACCCGCGCCCCCCGCGGGCGCCGAGGTCAAGCGATGA
The DNA here is from genome assembly GCA_043737575.1 of Myxococcales bacterium. Taxonomy (GTDB): domain Bacteria; phylum Myxococcota_A; class Polyangia; order Haliangiales; family Haliangiaceae; genus UBA2376. Next base: position 7,214 of record JAYTAJ010000683.1, read on the forward strand.
GGACGTGGCTGCTCACGACCGGGTGGCGTCGCTGGGGGCCAATCGCGCTCGACGCGATTCCGGGTCGGTGATCGCCCGAAGGCGGCAGGGCTTCGCCGAGACGAGCGCGCTCGGTGGACAAGCGCTCCCGCGGCGGTGGCGCGGTGCGGGTGGTGGAGCGGAGCGCGCTGTGACCACCGAGGAGAGGGTGGCTGGGAGGCGCGGCTGGTTCCGGATCTTGAAAAAATTCGGATCTCCGAGAGGACGGAGAGTCGGTCAGGTCTTGCCGGTCGCCTCGCGCAGGGCAGTGGTCACATCGGCGGCCTTGGCGCGCAGGAGCGTCGCGGTGCCGTCGGGCGTCCGGATCTCGCAGACGGGGGCGTCGAAGCACTTGTCGAGGCACTGCCGCACGCCGATCGCGAAGCCGCCGCCGAGCTTCTCCCACGCGGTCGCGGCGGCGTCGATGCAGTCGAGGGCGCCCCAGCTCTGGCACTTGCCCGCGCAGAAGACCGCGGTGATCGGCTCGCTCGGCAGCTCGAGCTCGGTGGCGAGCGCGACCGCGACGTAGTAGTGGCTCGGCGGCTTGCCCTGCTCCTCGGCGAGGGCGATCACGCGACTGGGCGTGAGCGGCCCGGACTCGGCCAGCTCCTCGACCTCCATGCCGAGGCCCGCGAGCCGGGTCATCTCGATGTCGCGGTGGGTGGTCGAACGGTTCGGGATCGTGCTCATCGGATGCGCTTCCTACCGCGGTTTGCGAGCGCGGTCACGATTGCAAGTCACATCCGGCTCGCGGCGGGCCTACGCATCATGCAATCCGATTGGCGGTGGCTCGAGCGACACGGCATGGACGGTGCGATCGACGGCCGCGCCGAGCCGACCGGCGTGCCGGGCAAGCGGACGCTGACCCAGGGCATCGCGCGCATCGTGGTGCAGCGCGCTGAGGATCGCGCCGCGCCGCCCGCCGCACCGCCCGTCGCGCCCCCCGCCCCGGCGCCCGCCTCCGACGCTGGCGCCGCCGCCGATCCGTTCGGCGTCCACCTCGCGCCGGTCGCCGACGGCGCGCTGGCGGCTCGCGTCGAGCAGAAGATTGGGTTCGTCGAGGCCCGCCGGCAGGTCGCGGCGGGGGCGATCACCGCCGCCGAGAACGCGGCGCCGAGCGAGACCGG
>JAYTAJ010000684.1:0-1513 GCA_043737575.1 Myxococcales bacterium
TGCCTCGACTCGATCGAGCCCGACGTCGGGCCGCCGCTGCGCGCCGCGTGCGTCGATCAGGACTCCGATCCGTCGACGGCGGTCCACTTCCGCGCCGACATCCAGCTCGCGATCTTCCGCCGCGACGAGGTCCGCTGCGGCAAGTGCCACACCGCGACCGGCGAGAGCCCGCTCGGCCTCCTGGTCGGCGGCCTCGATCTCGCCAGCTACGCCGGGCTGCGCGCGGGCGGCGCCCAGAGCGGCACCGACATCGTCGTCCCGGGCCAGCCGTGCCGCAGCGTCCTGTACCAGAAGCTGCAGGCCGGTCCGCCGTTCGGCGCGCGCATGCCGCTCGACGGGCCGCCGTACCTGACCGACGCCGATCTGCGGCGCGTCGCCGACTGGATCGCGGAGGGCGCGCTCGATGACTGAATTTGTGGTGATCGTCGCGCTGATCGTCGGGGTGTCGGCGTGTACGCGACCCGACCTGCTGGCCTCGTCGCCGCCGTCGGTGTCGAGGCGCGCGCCGCCCGACATCCGCGACGCGTGCGAGCTCGCGAGCGCGCGCTGCACCCAGTGCCACTCGCTCGATCCGGTGATCGCGCTGCAGCCGAGCAGCCCCGCCGACTGGCGCCGCTACGTCCGCCGCATGCGGCACATGCCGGGCAGCGCGATCGCGCCCGACGAGGAGACGCCGATCGTGACCTGCCTGGTCTACCGTAGCTTCGGCATCGACGCGGCGCGCGGGGTGACGCCGTGACCCGCGCGGTGCTCGCGGTCGTGATCGCGACCGCGACCTTGTCGGCGGCGGCGGCCCTGGCCGACGACAACACCCGCAACTTCGCGGGCTCGGTCCAGCTCGACTACCTCGGGGTGCCGACCGAGCGCCTCGCCCGCGATCAGGCTTTCGACGGCGCCACCGTCGAGCTGTCCCTCAAGCTCGCGATGGACTTCGGCCACGACGTGTCGTCGAGCATCAAGATCTGCGTCGCCTGCCACGGCATGGAAGTCGGCATGGCGTACTTCGACATCCGCTTTCGCGATCAGCTCAACCTCCGCGTCGGTCGGTTCACGCCGGCGTTCGGCGCGTTCCCGGTCCGCCACGATCCCGCCAACCACCGCACCAGCGACAAGCCGCTGCCCTACGACATGGGCCGCATGCTGCACTTCCGCGACTGGAACGAGGGCATCCTGCCGGCGCCGTGGGTCGACAACGGCCTCGAGCTCAACGGCACCCACTTCTTCGACGACGGCCAGCTCGACTACGCCGCGTACCTGATCAGCGGCCCCAAGGGCAGCGCCGACGGCTTCGACTTCGACTACACGCTGTCGCGATCGGGCGAGCGCTACTACGTCGACAACAACTCGCAGCCGTCGGTCGGCGCCCGGGTGTCGGCGACCACCGAGCTGTCGACGACGACGATCCTCACGCTCGGCGCGTCGGGCATGGCCGGCCACTACGATCCCGCGGCCCAGCTCGGCTTCGTGATCGTCGGCGCCGACGCGATGCTGCGCCTCGATCGCGTGTTCGTGC
>JAYTAJ010000685.1:0-1512 GCA_043737575.1 Myxococcales bacterium
ATCGTCGAGACCCTCGGCGCCGCGCTCGCCGCGGTCGACTGACGCACCGCGCATCGAGCCCGCGACCCGAGCGCGCGCGACTACAGCCCGAACGTGCCGCGCTTCAGGAACTGGCCGCGACCCTGCTTCTGCTTGGCGACCCAGCGGTCGTCTTGCACGATCAGCTCGCCGCGCGACAGCACCGCCGACGGCGTGCCGGTGACGACGCGGCCCTCGAACGGCGAGTAGTCGACGCGCATGTGCAGCGTGTCGACGCCGAGGCGCTTCTCGAGGTTGGGATCCCAGATCACGACGTCGGCGTCGGCGCCGACGGCGAGCGTGCCCTTCTTCGGATACAGGCCGAAGATCTTCGCGGGTGCGGTCGCGGTGATCTCGACGAAGCGGTTGATCGAGATGCGGCCGGCTCGCACGCCGTCCCACAGGAGGTGCAGGCGGGTCTCGACGCCGGGCATGCCGTTCGGGATCTTCGAGAAGTCGCCGCGGCCGAGCTCCTTCTGATCCTTCATGCAGAACGGGCAGTGATCGGTGGCGACGACCTGGAGGTCGTAGTTGCGCAGCCCCCGCCACAGGTGATCGTGGTGATGGGCGGGACGCAGCGGCGGCGTGCAGACGTAGCCGGCGCCCTTCCACTCGTCGTCGGGCGCGCCGCGCAGATCGTCCTCGGTGCAGAACAGGTACTGCGGGCAGGTCTCGGCGTAGGCGGGCAGGCCGCGGTCGCGCGCCTCCATCACGCGCTCGAGCGCGCGCTGCGCCGACAGGTGGACCATGTAGACCGGGACCTTCGCCATCTCGGCCAGCGCGAGCGCGCGCTCGGTGCCAGTCGCCTCGGCGATCTCGGGCCGCGTCAGCGCGTGATGGACCGGCGCGGTGTGGCCTTGCGACAGCGCGCGCTGCACCAGGACGTCGATCGGCAGGCCGATCTCGGCGTGCATCGTGATCAACGCGCCGAGCTCGCCGGCCCGCAGCATGGCCCGGAAGATCTGCTGATCGTCGACGAGGAACACCCCGGGATACGCCATGAACATCTTGAAGCTGGTGACGCCCTCGCGCACCAGGGCGGCCATGCCCTCGAGGGTCTCGGCGTTGGCCTCCGTCATGATCATGTGGAAGCCGTAGTCGATCGCGGCCTTGCCCTCGGCCTTGGCGTGCCAGGCGTCGAGTCCGGCCCGCAGCGACGAGCCCTTCGACTGGATCGCGAAGTCGATGATCGTCGTGGTGCCGCCGTGGGCGGCGGCGACGGTGCCCGTGTCGAAGTCGTCCGACGCGGTGGTGCCACCGAACGGCAGCTCCATGTGCGTGTGGCAGTCGATGCCGCCGGGAATGACGTACTTGCCGACCGCGTCGAGCGTGAGGTCGGGCTGGCCGAACGCGGTTCGCTGCGAAGGGTCGGTGAGCGCGACGATCGTGCCGCCGTCGATCCACACGTCGGCCACGAAGGTGTCCGAGGCGGTCACGCAGGTGCCGCCCGCGATGAGCGTGCGCGCCATGGTTACTGCTCCACGAGCGGCCCGT
>JAYTAJ010000686.1:0-1510 GCA_043737575.1 Myxococcales bacterium
CCGACCACCTGGCCGGGGTTGAACGCGGTCTCGGCGCCGTCGAGCCACGACAGGTGGCGATCGAGATCGGCGCCGAAGCCGACCAGCACGTCGGCGCCGCGCCGCGGTGGGCCGCAGTTCCCCGCGTAGTTCACGCACTCGTCGCCGGGCGAGGTCGCGCCGACCGCGATCGCTCCGAGCGCGCCGCCGTCGACGTTGCACAGGATCGGCCCGGTGTTGTTGGTCGGGTTGTCGTAGCTGCAGCAGAGGTCGCCGCACTCGAACCAGCCCGCGACCTGACAGCTGCGATCGAGCGCGGTGTCCTGGTGGTAGCGCGCGAGCGCGAAGTCGATCTCGGGATACGCCGCGATCACCGTCGACAGCGCGCTCTTCGCCTTGTACAGGCGCGAGTCGTCGGCGACGCCGTCGCCGTCCTGATCGAGGCCGGGGTGATCGAGCGAACCGTCGCCGAAGGTCGGGACCGCCGTGAGCGATCCCAGCATCGAGCCCGAGGTGTCGAGGATGACCATGAACCGCGCCCGGGTGTCGGTGACCGGACCGACGCAGGCCGGGACGTCGGCCGGGCAGCTCTGCGGGATTCCGCCGACACAGGCGTCGATCGGTCCGCCCGCACAGGCGAGATCGGCGAGGCCTTCGTCGATCTCGTCGTCGAAGTCGTTGTCGAAGCCGTCGCACAGCTCGCCGACGTAGCCGCCCGAGATCTGCAGCTCGCCGACGCCGCCGCCGGCCTCGCCCTGGCAGATCGCGCAGGTGCCGCCGACGCCGCCGCCGACGTCGAACACCGACTCGTCGGCGATGAGCCCGTTGACCGACAGCACCGAGACGATGCCGCCGCCGCCGCCGCCGCCGCAGTCGTCGCAGGTGCCACCCTGCTGCGCGGGCGCGGTGCACTCGCCAGTCGGATCCGCGGCGAGGCCCTGGGTGTCACCGCCCAGCGCGCCGGTCGCGGTGATGCGCGCGGTCGCCGCGATCGCGACGTTGTCGCCGACCAGGAACACGGTGCCGCCAGCGCCGCCGCCCGCCGAGTCGTTGCCGTTGCCGCAGCCGCGCCGACCGTCGGTGTCGATGCGCCCGGCGACGGTGAGCTGGCCGGTCGCGGTCGGGTCGAGCGCGGCGAGCACGATGCGGCCGCCGCCCGGACCCGCGGTGTTGATGGTGGTGCCGTCGCCGTCGCGACAGCCCTTGTCGCCGCCCGCGGCGCCGAACTCGGGCTGGTAGATCGAGTGGAAGAACTCGGCGCCCGCCACCGTCGGCAGGCCATCGGCGCCAGCGCGGCAGTTGGTGGTGACGCTGCACGACGGCACGCCGCTCGCGTTGTAGACCACCGAGTTGCCGCAGTCCTCCTCGAAGTCGCGCGGGAACGACTGCGTGCCCACGATGTCCCTGGTGCCGCGGCCACCGCGGCCGAAGTGCGCGCCACCGCCGCCCGAGTCGCGCACCGCGCAGCCGCCCTGCCCGCCCGCGGTCGGCGTCGGCCCGCCGCCGTCGCCGCAGATCACGGTCTGGTAGC
>JAYTAJ010000687.1:0-1509 GCA_043737575.1 Myxococcales bacterium
CCCCTACTTGATCTTGCGCGGACGGCCGCGCTTGCGCGGGGCGTCGCCGCCGCCGCTGAAGTCCAGCTCCTCCGAGAACCGCTCCTCGACCATGTCGGAGACCGACGTGTGGAGCGAATCCAGCTTCCGCAGCTCATCCCGCTCGAACTCGGCAAACGAACTATAAACGCGTGGAAACGAAGACATTCGAGGCCTCCAGGGGGTCGCGATGTGGACGACTACATGTCCTACATCTGCCGACAAAGTAATCCAAAGGATCACCCGGGCCAAGTTTCTTTCCGCCGCGCGCAGCGAAGGGGTCGCGGAGGCAGCCGACGTCAGACGAACGTGTTAACCGGCGGCATGACCCGGATCGTCGCGGTCGCGAACCAGAAAGGCGGCGTCGGCAAGACCACGACGGCGATCAACCTGGCTGCGTCCGTCGCCAGCAAGGGCTACCGCGTGCTGCTCTGCGACTTCGATCCGCAAGGCAACGCGTCGTCCGGCGTCGGCTATCCGCGCAGCAAGGTCGAGCTGTCGATCTACGACGCGCTGGTCGGCGACGTCGCGCTGGTCGATGTCATCCGCCCGACCGACATCACGACCTTGTTCGTCGCGCCCGCGACCGCCGATCTGGTCGGCGCCGAGATCGAGCTGATCACCGCCGATCGCCGCGAGTGGGTGCTGGCCGACGCGCTGGCCGAGGTCCGCGATCGCTTCGACTACATCGTGATCGACTGCCCGCCGTCGCTCGGCATGCTGACGCTCAACGCGCTGTGCGCCGCCGACGGCGTGGTCGTGCCGATGCAGGCCGAGTACTTCGCGCTCGAGGGCATCTCGTCGTTGTCGAACACGATCGACAAGATCCGCGCCGCCTACAACCCAAAGCTGACAATCGACGGCGTGCTGTTCTGCATGTTCGACGCTCGCACCAACCTGTCGGCCCAGGTCCGCGGCGAGGTCCAGTCGTTCTTCGGCGCCAAGGTCTTCGACACGCTGGTGCCGCGCAACGTCCGGCTGTCCGAGGCGCCGTCTCACGGCAAGCCGGCCTTGCTCTACGATCTGCGCAGCCCGGGGGCGAAGAGCTACCTCGCGGTCGCCGACGAGCTGCTGGCGCGCCACGAGCGGCTCGACGAGGCGGCGGCGATGGCGATGGCGGCCAAGGGCACCGCGTGAGCGATCCGCCCAAGCGCGGGCTGGGTCGCGGGCTCGGGCGCGGGCTCGGCGCGCTGCTGCCGTCGACGCCCGCGCCGCTTTCGGCCGCGGCCGCGGCGCAGGCACGGGTCTACGTGCTGGCGCCGATCGAGGACGTCTATCCCAGCGCCGAGCAGCCGCGCCGCCGCTTCGACGACGCCGAGCTCGACGAGCTGGCCGCGTCGATCCGCGCCCACGGCGTGATCATGCCGCTGGTGGTGCGGCCGCGCCCGGCGGGCGGCTACCTGCTGATCGCGGGCGAGCGACGATGGCGCGCCGCTCAGCGCGCCGGTCGTCACGAGGTCCCGGTCGTGATCCAGGACGTCGACTCGCGCG
>JAYTAJ010000688.1:0-19162 GCA_043737575.1 Myxococcales bacterium
AGCTTCGGCAGCCCGCGGTGGAGGTCGTGGTTGACCGGCCCCGCCGTGTCGTACACGTCGAAGCTCGGCTCGCCGCCCGACAGGTGGATGCGCCGCACCGGGACCCGCAGGTCGCCCGCCTCGACGAGCACGCGCTCCGAAGCCGGAAAGCCCTCGACCGGCATCAGCTCGCTCACCGGATCCGTCGTGATCTGCGGGAGGCTGCTGCGCTTGCCGTTGCCGTTGCCGTTCGTGTCGCTCATGTCGCTTCCTTCCCCCGTTGCCCGCGCGGTCGCGGGTCGGGCAAGTTCGAGGGGTCGCACGCCCCTCGAAAGGCGTGCCTCTCAGCCGTGTGGCTCCCCCAGCGTTGTGGGTCTTGGTGGATTGCGGACCCTATCCCAGCGGCCCCGGATTGCAACCGCCGCGGGCCTCACCAAATCTCGGGCGTACCCTCGCGAGCCAGGAACTGCAGCGGCCCAAGGTCCGGGAAGGACCTCAACGCACCAATGCTCGCGATCTGTTGCTGACTCGTTCGGGGCCAACGCTGCGTCGTCGTGAGCGTCGCTTGGCCGCCCGTGATGTCGAGATCGATCGAGACGTCCGCGTACGCCAGCAGGACGCTGCGAGCGGCGGTGGGAATGCGTTGACCGTCGAAAGCGATCACCGGGATCAGCCAACCCGCCTCGCTGACCAACGAGGCGAATACACGAAAAGCGTCGACCCACGCGAGCGCATTGTCGGTGGCCAGGATCGATCCGAGATCGCCAACCAAGATGCGCTGGACGTTCGGCGTGTCACGAACAAAGGTCTCGCCGAAGCGCTCGATCAATGCGCGCAACGCGCGAGCCGGCCCGAGCGCGATGGGCAAATACCGCACCTCGAAAGTAGCGGAGCGAAGGTCAGCGGCTTGATGTACCAGCGGATCGAACTCGATCAGGAGGTCGAGTGCGGACGAGGAGCGGATGGGGAGAAGCGAGAGGGCGAGGCCGCGTGCGATGGCGCCATCGCTGCTGGTTACGAAAGCGAAGGCGCAGTGAATCGGTTTTGGAAATGACAGCGCCGGATGTTTCATCGTGACGTTCGGACCGCGCGACGACACCTGATCGAAGACCCATCGGTGTGCGCGGAGGATCGCCGGGACAAACGTCGCCACCCAGGCGCTGGCGTTCGGGAACACCTCGGGGTGCAGGGGCGAGCTGAGGGCGAGCTCATGCCGATCAGTGGACGACGGGCCGAACCGGTGCTTGCGCACCTCGATCCATCGTCCGCGCTCGCGCGACTCGACGCCGAGCTGCATGACCGTGTCGGCCGCGAAGACCCACGGGGACTGCGAGTCGGTCGCGACCTCCTCGCACAGCACGAGCCCGTAGCCAGCTTGGACCGCGAACTTCATGACGCCGTCGGCGTCGATGCGATCGATCGAGCTGCCGATGCCGTAGCCGTCGATGAGCGAGTCGACGACGAACACGACGGGCTTGCCGCCAGCGATCTTGACGGCGTCCGCAAGCTCTTCGAGGTTCGGGACCAGATCCGGCGCGTCGGGATCCAGCGACTGCAAAAGGCCGACGAACACGCGCGGCCCTTTCGACTCGCCCACGTGGGCCGGAAGCTGGACGATCCGCGACGCGTCCAGCGACGGACGCGCCGACTGCAGCTGCGCGATGTACTCGGTCGGCAGGATCTCGATGCATCCGACGGCCACATCGCCATTGAGCTCGCGCGCCAACTCGAGCGCAACTTGGATGCCCATGAGAGTCTTGCCAGAGCCCGCGCCGCCGCGAACCACGATCGTCGCCGACTCTCGCTCCTCGAAGCGCTTCACAAGGCGCCAGCCGCCACCAGTCAGCACGTCGAGTCCCAGATCACCTGTCGGTACAATGCGAATCACGCGACGCCTCTCAGGGGGAATACGGTGCGCACTTGGTTGCGACGGGGATTGTCGGCGCGTTTCGTCGGAAACCGTCGCGGTGCGGCGAGCTCGCCATAGTCGCGCGCCATCCGACTCAGCTCGGCTCGACCGCGCTCGGACAGTGCGCCGGCTTGGGCGAGAAGTTGGTGGGCAACTTCCACGGCGCGGTTGAAGTTGCCCGACCGGGCATGACAGGCAACGGCCGCGATACCCAGCGCAGAACGAGTGTTCGGATGATCGGACGCCACGCTCAGGGCTACGCCTGTGAAGGCTTCTGCAGCCTCGCGATACAGCTTGTGCGCGGTTTCAAGATCGCCGCGTCGCTCGGCACGTTCGGCCTGGAAGGAGCGTTCCTCGCCAACTTCGGAGCGCTGATCACGGAACCACTCGTTCATCGTGGATAGCCCCCAACGAGGATCTCGATCGGCGTCGTTCGAAAGTTCGTGACGATCGCTTGCCCCGGTGGTTCGTCTGGATACCGCCCAAGCTGTTCGATCTTCTGCTCCAGACGCCTCGCGGTCGCGTCCCGGCCATCGCCGATCCCACTGCACTCGAGGCGCTCGACGTGGTCGCGGCCGTCGAACCGCGGATCGCGCATCATGTAGTCGGCACCGGTCTCCTTGGGGAGACGGCGATACACGACGCGGTCGAGCAACCGTTTCGCAACGAGGATCGCGACGGCCTCTGCGCCTTCTTCGGTCGCCTCCTGCGGATCGTCGTAGGTCGCTCGCGCGGCGTCGTCGATCGCGGTCCGAACGACGACACCTTCGCGTTGGACCTCTGCGTTGCGAACCAGCGCGAGGTCACGCTCGCCCGGACCCTGGAGACGTTCGAGTACGACGGTCGCCGCTGCAGCCAACGCTTCCGCGACCGAGCGCAGCAGCTCGCAATGCTCGGGGAGAGTCCTCAGGTCCAGGACGATCGGCTCGGCGGGATCGGACACGGCGTCACTCTATCAGAACCCCCGCGGGCGGCTCGCGGGGGCAGGCTCGCGCGGACGCGTCGCGCGCGCAGGCTGCCGCGTCAGTTGATCGCGTACGTCAGCGAGAACGGGCCGCAGGCGGCCTGGTAGCCGTCGACGGTGAGCCAGAAGAGGCCGGGGCCGACGGCGTTGGTGGAGGGCATCACCGACGCGAGCGTGGGGTCGCCGCACGAGTCGTCGTCGCAGCCGAGATCGGCGGAGGTGGCGGCGCCGCGGCGCAGGTAGACGACCGAGTCGAAGGTGGTGGCGGCGCTGCACGTGCTGGCGGTGACGGCGCGCGTGGTGGCGGGGCAGACGGTGAAGAAGTACGCGGCGTCCTGCGCGGTCGAGGTCATCTGGCAACCGGCGGTGCTGGCGTTGATGCCGGAGCACGACGTGCCGGTGACGGTGCCGCTGGTCGCGGGGAGCGCGGTGCCGCCGCGGCCACCGCGGGTGAACTGCAGGACCAGCGCGCCGAGGGTCTGCGAGCTCGAGTACTGATCGACGACGAGGCAGTAGGCGCCGGCGGCGAGCTGGATCGCACCCTGGGTCTGGAGGATCGAGCACGAGTCGTCGAAGCACGACTGCAGCGCGCCGAGCGCGGTGCAGCTGCCCGCGAACAACCGCAGCGTGGTGTCGAAGCTCGAGCCAAAGGTGTCGAGGTAGACGGTCTCGGCGGCGGGCAGCGAGAACGAGTAGTAGACGTCGCGGCCGCCGGTCAGGCCACAGGACGTGCCGCTGAAGTCCTGATCGTTGTTCGCGGTCGCGAGATCGACGGTGAACGTGCCGCCGCCGGAGATGTTGAGCGCGCCGGTCGGACGATCGTTGACGGGGCAGGTGACGTCGGCGCCGCTGCAGTCCTGATCGATGCCGTCGCCGCAGGTCTCGGCGGTCGGCGTGCCGGCGGTGGCGTTGCACACGACGCCGGTGCCGGCGCCGTTGCATACCAGCGTGCCGGGGCTCTGGCAGGCGCCGACGCCGACGGTGCACGCGGCGCCGATCGCGAAGCCGTCGTCGACGCCGTTGCGGCAGTCGTCGTCGAGGCCGTTGCACAGCTCCGCGGTGCTCGCGGTGGCGTCGTTGCAGACCGCGGCGCCGGCGACGTTGCACACCAGCACGCCCTCCTGGCACGCGTCGGTGTCGCCGCCGTCGCACTGCATGCCGAGGTTGAAGCCCTCGTCGAAGCGGGTGTCGCAGTCGTCGTCGAGCGCGTTGCAGGTCTCGACGCGATCGCCGGTCAGATCGGAGCAAGTGGTGCCGCCGGTCGCGCTGCACACGACCGCGCCCTCGGTGCACAGATCGGCGTCGGCGCCGTCGCACGAGCCGCCGAGCGCGAAGGTCTCGTCGGTCGCGGTGTCGCAGTCGTCGTCGATCGCGTTGCAGGTCTCGGCGGTCGGGGTGCCGGCGACGGCGTCGCACTGGACGCCGGTGCCGTCGGGGCTGCACACCAGGACGCCCGCGGTCTGGCACGCGCCGTTGCCGGCGGTGCACGCGGTGCCGAGGGTCGGGAAGGTCTCGTCGGTCAGGAGGTTGCAGTTGTCGTCGAGGCCGTTGCACAGCTCGGCCGACGCGACGCAGGCGTCGGGGCCGGGCGGTGCGTCGATCGCGGCGTCGGTGGCGTCGGTGGGGGCCGCGTCGGTGGCGTCGACCGCCGCGGCGTCGAGCTCGGCACCGTCGATCGCGGCGTCGCCGCCCTGGGTCTCCGAGGTCGCGCACGCGACGAGAAGCAGCGCGACCGCGACGACGACGAGGCGAACCATCGGGATATCGTATCATCAGCCATGGCTTCGACCCAAAACGACGATCCGCCGGTCCGGCTGCCCGTGCTCGGCCAGGCCGCACCGCTCGACTCGCGCCGCCCGCTCGATCTCACCGCCGACGAGCTCGAGGACGGCATCCGCCGCCTCAAGCGCGAGCGCAACGCGGTGATCCTCGCCCACTACTACCAGGAGTCGGAGATCCAGGACCTCGCGGACTTCGTCGGCGACTCGCTGCAGCTGTCGCAAGCGGCGGCCAAGACCGAGGCCGACGTGATCGCGTTCTGCGGCGTCCACTTCATGGCCGAGACCGCGAAGATCCTGAACCCGACCAAGATCGTCGTCGTGCCCGACCTCGACGCCGGCTGCTCGCTCGCCGACGGCTGCCCGGCCCCGGCCTTCGCCCACTGGCTCGAGAAGTACCCGGGCCACACCGTCGTCACCTACATCAACTGCTCGGCGGAGGTGAAGGCGCTGTCCGACGTCATCTGCACGTCGTCGAACGCGGTGAAGATCGTGAAGGCGCTGGGCGACGTGCCGATCGTGTTCGCGCCCGATCGCCACCTCGGCGCGTTCGTGAAGAAGCAGACCGGCCGCGACGACCTGGTGCTGTGGCAGGGCACCTGCATCGTCCACGAGACGTTCTCCGAGCGCCGCCTGCTCGAGCTGATGGCGCAGCACCCCGACGCCGAGGTCATCGCCCACCCCGAGTGTCACGAGGGCATCCTCCGCCACGCCACCCACATCGCGTCGACCTCGGGGCTGATCAACCACGCGAAGACGTCGCCGAAGCAGAAGTTCATCGTCGCGACCGAGGCCGGCATCCTGCACAAGATGGCGGCCGAGGCGCCGGGCAAGGTGCTCATCCCGGCGCCGCCCGAGGACGAGAGCTGCGCCTGCAACCTGTGTCCGTTCATGCGCCGCAACACCCTCGAGAAGCTGTACCTCGCGCTGCGCGATCTGCAGCCGCAGGTCGACGTGCCCGAGGCGGTGCGGGTGCGAGCGTTGCAGCCGATCCAGCGGATGCTGGAGATGAGCGTGTGAGGTCGGCGCTCGCGATCGCGCTGATCGTCGCGGCGATCGGCTGCAAGCGCAGCGGGCCGCCCGCGCCCGCGGTGGTGGCGGCCGTCGATGCCCCGGTCGCGGGGGTCGATGCCGCCGCCGCGGCGGCGAGCGATGCGTCCGGAACCCGGACGGTCCGGATCCCGGACGATACCCGCGAGCTGGTGGTCGCGGTGGTGCCGGGCTGGGACGCGACCGCGGCGACGCTCACCCACTGGCGCCGCGACGACGGCGGCGCGTGGTCGGCGGTCGGCGGGGCGTGGCCCGCGGTGATCGGCGCTCGCGGCGCGGCGTGGGGCCGCGGCGTCCACGGCGACGGCGCCCCCGACGGGCGAGCCGGACCGCGCAAGCGCGAGGGCGACGGTCGCTCGCCCGCGGGGATCTTCGCGATCGGCCCGGCGTTCGGCTACGCCGCGGCGCCGCTGCCCGCCAGCCGCGTCGCGTACACCGCGGTCACGCCGACCTGGCGCTGCGTCGACGATCCGAAGTCGGCGCACTACAACCGCGTCCTCGACGAGGCCGGTGTCGTCAAGGACTGGACCTCGGCCGAGGACATGAAGCGCGGCGACGCGCTGTACCAGTGGGTGGTCGAGGTCGGCCACAACGCGGCGGCGGCGCCCGGCGACGGCAGCTGCATCTTCCTCCACGTCTGGAGCGGCCCGGGCTCGGGGACCGCGGGCTGCACCGCGATGGCGCGGCCCGCCCTCGAGCGCCTGCTGGTCGCGCTCGATCCGGCGGCGCGGCCGATGTTCGTGCTGCTGCCCGCGGCCGAGGTCGCGGCGCTCGGGTCGGCGTGGGGCCTGCCGCCGATCGCGCCGTGATCAGCCGCCCGGGCCGACCGCGTCGCCGCGCAGCCAGCGCTCGATCAGCCAGTCGTCGGCGGGGCCGCGGGTGACGACGATCGGCGACACGAAGTAGCCCTTCGGCTGCGAGTTGGCGATCGCCTGCGCGGTCGCGAGCGGTTCGTCGGTGACGACCCGATCGCCGGTGTAGCTGGCGTGGACGAAGCGGACGTCGGCGCCGCGGACGACCACCAGCCCGACGTGGACGTCGAGCCCGATGACGTAGACGCCATCGCCGAGCGCGGCGATCCGCGTCGCCAGCTCGGCGGGCGGGATGCTGAAGAAGCGGTGGACCTTGCCAGGCGCGCCGACCAGGCTCTCCTGGATCGTCTTCGCCGCGGCCTGGCCGAGCTTGAACCTATCGTGGAGCTCGAAGTCGGCGCCCTGCAGCACCGCGCCGACGAAGTAGCTGCACGCGATCGTGTGATCGGGCTCGAACGGCCGGGTCGCGGTGCTGTTGCGCCCGAGGCCCCACGCCATGCCGAGCCACCGCGGCGCCAGCTCGTCGCGGATCGCGGTGACGAGCATGCGGCTCGCCAGATCGCGCACCACCGCGCGGGTGTCGGCGTCGGGGGCGTCGCGCCACGCCTTCGCCAGCGCCGCGCGCCGCGTCGCCACCGCCGCGACCACCTGATCCCAGTCGGGCGCCGCCTGCGCTACCACCGCGACCGCGGGCGCCGCCTGCTTCGGCGGCTGCGCCTCCGCCGAGCACGCCGCGACGACGGCGATCATGAGGACGATCCGCATCTGCCGCGAACGCGCGACCCGCGCCGACTATTTCACACGGCGGCGGTGCCGAGGCCGGTCCGCTCGACCGCGAGCGCGAGGCGCAGGAGCTCGGTCTCGGATCCGGCGGCGCCGACGAACATGATCGACAGCGGCCGGCCGCGATCGTCGACGCCCGCGGGCACTGCGATCGCGGGCAGGCCGGTGAGGTTGGCGAGCGGCGTGTACGCGCCGAGGGCGCGCAGCAACCTCAGCTGCTGATCGCCACCGAGCAGCGCGCGGCTGAGCGCGGGCGGCGGGATCGCGGTGGTCGGCATCGCCAGGATCGGGACGCGGGCGAGGGCGGCGTCGGTCGCGCGCACCAGCGCCGCGCGCTGATCGTAGAGCCGGCCGACCTCGCGCGGTGCGAAGGCGCGGCCGAGCGCGACGTTCATGCGCCCGGCCGGCGACAGCCACCGATCGGCGTAGGGGCTGCGGCCCAGCTCGATCGCGCCGAGCAGGCCGCCGAGGAACGTGCAGCACGCGGCGCCCGCGACCTCGACGGGCACGGTCGCGACGCCGAGGGCCTGCAGCATCCGCGCGAACGCCCGCTGCAGCGATCGCGCGGCGTGGTCGGGCCCGAGCTGGCGGAGGATGCCGAGGCGCGGCGGCACCCGCGGCGCGAGCGCGACGATCGGCTCGTCGGCGATCACCTGCCACAGCCGCGCGCAATCGGCGACGGTGCGCGCGATCGGCCCGCACCCGTCGAGCGTCGCGACCGGGCTGCGGTAGCCGTCGCCGGGCAGGCGGTGGCGGCCCGGCTTCAGCCCGACCAGCCCGCAGAACGCGGCGGGGATGCGGACGCTGCCGAGCCCGTCGCTGCCGAGGCCGTAGCGGGCGAGGCCCGACGCGACCGCGACCGCGGTGCCCGTGCTCGAGCCGCCCGGGAAGTAGCCGGGCGCGCGCGGGTTGCGCGGCATCGGCGCGTGCATCAGCGCGCCGACGCCGTCCATGCCGAGCTCGGTCATCACGGTCTTGCCGTACAGCCAGCCCCCCGCGGCGCGGACCCGCGCGACGATCGTCGCGTCGCGGGTCGCGCGATCGCCGTCGTCATCGTCGCGCAGCCCGACCGCGGTGCGCTCGCCCGCGACGTCGAGCGCGTCCTTCACCACCACCGCCTCTCCGGCCAACGCCCCCGCCGGGTTGGTCGGCCGCGCATCGAGCCGCCGCAAGATCGGCGAGCCACCGTCGTCGAGCCCGGCCTCGGGCTCCCGCGCCGCCATCCGCTCGACGCCGACGACCGGCACCGCGGTGCGCGCCAAGAGCGCCAGCGCGCGGCTCGGCCGCCGTCGGGTCAGGAAGCGCTCGGCGAGCGCGAGGAGGTCGAGGCCAGCAGCGCCCATCGACCGAGTGTAGACTGCGCGGCCCATGGCCGATCCCGTCTTGCCCGCTCGTGCTCGCGTCGTCGTGATCGGCGGCGGCATCATCGGCTGCTCGGTCGCCTACCACCTGGCGCAGATGGGCTGGAAGGACGTCGTCGTCCTCGAGCGCGATCGCCTCACCTCGGGCACGACCTGGCACGCCGCCGGGCTGATGGTGACGTTCGGCTCGACGTCCGAGACCTCGACCGAGATGCGCAAGTACACGCGCGATCTGTACGCGCGGCTGCCGACCGAGACCGGCCAGGCGACCGGCTGGAAGCCGATCGGCTTCATCGAGGTCGCGGGCGACGCCGATCGCCTCGAGGAGTACCGCCGCGTCTCCGCGTTCAACCGCCACTGCGGCATCGACGTCCAGGAGATCTCGCCGCGCGAGGTCGGCGAGCTGTTCCCGCTGGCGCGCACCGACGATCTGCTCGCCGGCTTCTACGTCGCCGAGGACGGCCGCGCCGATCCGGTCGACGTCACGATGGCGCTGGCCCGCGGCGCGCGGCTCCACGGCGCGACGATCATCGAGGGCGTCGCGGTCACCGGCGTCACCCAGCGCCGCGGCGCCGTCACCGGCGTCACCACCGCGTACGGCACGATCGAGGCCGAGTACGTCGTCAACTGCGCGGGCATGTGGGCGCGTCAGCTCGGCGCCAGGAGCGGCGTCAACATCCCGAACCAGTCGGCCGAGCACTACTACCTCATCACCGAGGCGATCCCCGCGCTGTCGGCGAGCTGGCCCGTCCTCGAGGATCCGGCGTCGTTCGGCTACTTCCGCGAGGAGGTCGGCGGCCTGATGATCGGCATGTTCGAGCCGGTGTGCGCGCCGTGGCAGGTCGACGGCGTCCCCGAGGACGCGTCGTTCCTGTCGTTGCCGCCCGACTGGGAGCGCATGAGCCCGTACCTCGAGCAGGCGATGAAGCGCGTGCCGATCTCGATGGAGACCGGCGTGAAGAAGTTCTTCTGCGGCCCCGAGAGCTTCACGCCCGATCTGCAGCCGATCGTCGGCGAGGCGCCCGAGCTCCAGAACTACTTCGTCGCCGCCGGCCTCAACTCGATCGGCATCCTGACCGGCGGCGGCCTCGGCCGCGTGCTCGCGCACTGGATCATCCACGGCCGCGCCGACGTCGACGTCACCGGCTTCAACATCGATCGCCTGCACACGTACCAGGCCAACCCCGAGTACCGTCGGACCCGCACCGTCGAGTCGCTCGGCATGGTCTACCAGTGCCACTACCCGACGCGCTCGATGGCGACCGCGCGCGGCGCCAAGCGCTCGGCGTTCCACGATCGCCTCGCCGCCGCGGGCGCGTACTTCCGCGACGTCAGCGGCTGGGAGGGCGCCGACTGGTACGCGCCGCCCGGCGAGGTGGCCGATCCCGGTCCGCTGTCGTTCGGCAAGCAGCGCTGGTTTCCGTACTGGGCCGAGGAGCATCGCGCCGCGCGCGAGGGCGTGATCGTGATGGACATGTCGTTCATGTCGAAGTTCTCGGTGTGCGGCCGCGACGCCGGCCGGCTGCTCGATCGGATCTCGGCGAACTCGGTCGACAGCGCGATCGGGATGATCACGTACACGCAGTGGCTCAACGACGGCGGTGGTCTCGAGGCCGATCTCACCGTCACCAAGCTCGCCGACGAGCGCTACTGGGTCGTCGCGTCGGACACCGCGCTCCGCCACGTCGAGACCTGGATGCGCCGCCACATCCCCGACGACGCCCACGCCTTCGTCACCGACGTGACGTCGGGCTACGCGCAGCTGAACGTCCAGGGCCCGCGATCGCGCGCGCTGCTGGCCGCGGTGACCTCGGCCGATCTGTCGAACGACGCCTTCCCGTTCCGCGCCGCGCGCGAGATCGACATCGGCTTCGCGCGGGTCCTGTGCGTGCGCATCACGTACCTCGGCGAGCTCGGCTACGAGCTGTACATCCCGACCGAGCAGGCGGTGCACGTCTACGAGCGGCTGCTCGCGGCGGGCGCGCCGCTCGGCGTGCGCCACGCCGGCCTGAAGGCGCTGGCCAGCCTGCGCCTCGAGAAGGCGTATCGCGACTACGGCCACGACATCGACAACACCGACGGCGTGCTCGAGGCCGGCCTCGGCTTCGCGGTCGATCTCGACAAGCCCGGCGGCTTCATCGGCAAGGACGCGGTCCTCGCGCAGAAGGCGGCCGGGCCGCTGAAGAAGCGCCTGGTGCAGGTGCTGGTGCAGGATCCCGGGCCGATGCTGCATCACGCCGAGGTGATCTGGCGCGACGACCGCGCGCTCGGCTACGTCCGCGCCGGATCCTACGGCCACACCCTCGGCGGCGCGGTCGGGCTGGCGATGATCGCCGCCGACGTGCCGATCGACAACGCCTACCTCGCGAGCGGCCGCTGGCAGGTCGACATCGCTGGCACTCGCTATCCGATCGCGGTGTCGCTGCGGCCGATGTACGACCCGACGATGAAGCGGGTCAAGGCGTAGCGGCGCGAGCAACACCGCTTGACGGCAGAGGCGTCAGGCGCGAGCAACCCGGTTGCGGCCCGCGTCCTTCGCCACGTACAGCGCGCGGTCGGCGGCGCCGATCAGCTCGAGGGCGGTGGTGATGCCGGGCGACGGAAACGCCGCGGCGCCGACCGAGATCGTCACCTGCGCCGGCTGGCCGTCGTCGCACGGCACGACGCAGTCCTCGACCTTCTTGCGCAGGCGCTCGGCCAAGAGCTCGGCGGCGTCGATCGCGGTCGCGCGCAACAGCACGACGAACTCCTCGCCGCCGTAGCGGGCGACGACGTCCTCGTTGCGCACCGCCCGGGCCAGCGTGAGCGCGACCGCGGCGAGCACGGCGTCGCCGATCAGGTGGCCGCGGTGATCGTTCACCAGCTTGAAGTGATCGATGTCGATCATCAGCACCGCGAGCTGGCTGCCATGGCGCTGCGCGAACCGCAGCTCGCCGTCGAGGCGCTCGGCGAAGTACTTCTTGTTGTAGAGCCGCGTCATCGGATCGCGCAGCGCCGAGTCGACCATGCGCTCCTGGAACGAGTCGTCGAGCGCGTCGTGGTAGGTGAACTTCAGGATCGAGCCGCGGCCGACGTGGATCTTGTCGCCGTCCTCGAGCTTGACCGGCGCGGTGACGCGGACGCCGTTGACGAACGTGCCGTTGCGGCTCTCGAGATCCTCGACCCACACCGCGTCGTCGTCGCGGCGGATCCGCGCGTGGTGGCGCGACACCCCGTCGTCGTCGAGGCACAGCTCGGCGCGCAGGCTGCGGCCGATGTTGAGCTCGGCGCTGTCGAGGCGGATCAGGCTCCCGACCCGCGGCCCGGCCAGCACCACCAGCGACGCGCGATCGCGCACCGTGGCCTTCGGGTGCGGGACCTCGGTCTCGTGGGTGACGTTGGTGTCGGAGTCCCAGTCGATCAACGGCCGGACTGTACTCGATCGGCCGGGACCACGACGACCGAGGGATCGTCGAGGCGTCGGATCCAGCCGACCGCGGCGAGCTGGCCGCGCGGACCGTACGCCACCGCGCGCGCCGGTCCGGCGAAGTGGACGATCGCGCGACCGCGGTGGAGGACGTCGCGGCCGACCACGCTCGGCGGCGGCGGCGGACCGGCGTCGACGACGGCGAGCGCGGGCAACGAGAAGGCGAGCCGCGCGCCGTCGGTGGTCGCGACGATCGCGGTGCCCGACCGCACCAGCGCGGTGACCGGGCCTTGACCGGCGACCACGCACTGCAGGAGCGCGCCATCGGCGCGGCGGCGCAGGCACACCACCCCGGTCGCGTCGCCGATCACCAGCCCGCCGCCCGGCACCGCGGCCAGCGCGGTGACCGACGCGCCGATCGGCCAGGTCGCGATGGTCTGGCCGGTCGCGACCGCGATCGCGCGCACCGCGTGATCGGCGCCGCCGATCCAGGCGACGCCGTCGTCGGCGATCGCCAGCGCGGGTAGATCGCGCTCGGCCGGGCCCAGCTCGATCCGCTGCCGCAGCGCGCCGGTGTCCGGATCCCGGACGAACAGCGCGAACCGATCGTCGAGCTCGATGGTGTACAGCGCGTCGGCCGAGAACGCCGCGGCGTAGCCGAGCGTGCCGCGCGCCGCGACGTGGGCGCCGCGCGGGATCGTCGCGGCTGGCCGCGCGCCACAGCCGACCGCGAGCGCGACCGCGCCGATCGCGATCAGCGGGCGCCGAACCACGCGGCCAGCTCGACCAGGATCTGCGCCGACGGCCCGATCGTCGTCGCGATCGCGACCGCCTCGGCTGACAGCTCGGCGGCGCGGCGGGTCGCGGCGGCGGCGTGATCGGCGAGCTCGCCATCGTCGCGATCGTCGGCGTGCTGGAACGCGATCCCGATCGCCATGCCGTAGCGCGCCAGGCGGTCGCGGGTGACGTCGTCGGCGCCGGCCGCGATCGCGCCCAGCTCGGCCGCGGCCGCGAACAGCGCGCCGGTCTTCTTGGCGTGCAGATCTTCGATCACCGCCAGCGCGAGCGCGGCGCCGCCCGACTTCGCGAGGCCGAGATCGATCGCCTGGCCCGCGAGCAGCTCGCGCTCGCCGGCCCGCGCCGCGAGCACGCGCACCGCCGCCGCCGCCCGGGGCCCCAGCTCGGCGAGGCAGCCGAACGCCAGGGTCAGGAGCCCGTCGCCCGCCAGCACCGCGATCGCCTCGCCGAACGCGATGTGCGCGGTCGGCCGGCCGCGGCGCTCGTCGTCGTCGTCCATCGCCGGCAGATCGTCGTGGACCAGCGTGTAGGCGTGGAGCAGCTCGACCGCGATCGCCGCGGGCATCGCGGTGCCGTCGTCGCCGCCGCACGCCGCCGCCGCCGCCAGCACCAGCGCCGGGCGCAGGCGCTTGCCCGGCCCGGTCGCGGCGTAATGCATCGCGGCGCGCAGCCGTCCGGGGTCGTCGCCGTGGACCGCGAGCCGCTGCTCCAGCTCGGTGTCGACCCGGGCGCGCGCGGCGTCGAGGAACGCGCGCAGCCGGGCTGGCGCGGCGCGCGGATCGAGCGTGACGGTGGTCATGGCTCTACGGGTTCTAGCAGGCCGCGGACGGTTGCCACGAGCGTGCGACCGTCGATCGGCTTCGACAGGAACGCGACCGCCCCCGCGGCGAGGCCCTCGATCCGGTCCTCGGGCGCCGAGCGACCCGACACGAACACGACCGGGATCTGCCGCCACTCCGGGTTGCGCTTCAAGGCGCGGCACAGCTCGAAGCCGTCGATCCACGACATGTTGACGTCGAGGACGATCACCGCGGGCCGATCGACCTGGAGCGCCGACACCAGCCGCAGGCCGCTCTCGGCGACGGTGACCGCGAAGCCAGCGCGGGTCAGCACGTCGGCGAAGAAGTCGCGGGCCTGACGATCGTCGTCGACCACCGCGATGCGGATCGGCGGGACCAGAGGGATCGGTTCGGTCATGATTCGTCCGTCGCCGCCTCGTCGAGCGGGATCGACTGCGATCCGCCCGCGACCAGGAGCTCGACCCGCCGCTCGGCACCGTCGAGCAGCTCGTGACCGCGGCGGGCGAGGGAGATGCCCTGCTCGTACGCGGTCAGCGAATCCTCGAGGGAGAGCTGCCCTGCCTCGAGATGCTCCACCACCTTGCGCAGGCGAGCCAGCACGCTGTCGAACCCGTCGTCCTTCTCGGCCATCTCGTCGCAGTGTACCGCCGGATCTCCGCAAATTCGATTGACGCCGTCGGATGGTAAGGGCACACCAAGGCGATGGCCGGTTCGCTCCCCCGAAAGGGCAAGCACGACGACGTCGCGACCGCGCCGAACAGCGCGTTTCGCGGCACCGACGCCCGGCAGCTCAAGGAGCGCTGGACGGCGTACCTGGCGACCAAGCGGCTCAACACCACCGCCCAGCGCGAGGCGATCGTCGATCACTTCTTCCGCGCCCCCGAGCACATCTCGATCGACGAGCTCCTGGCCCGGGTGCGGCGCCGCCATCCCAAGGTCGGCTACGCGACGGTCTACCGCACGCTCAAGCTCTTGGTCGACAGCGGCCTCGCCAGCGAGCGCCAGTTCGGCGACGGCCAGGCTCGCTACGAGGTCGCGGGCGAGCACCACGATCACCTGATCTGCGCGAAGTGCGGCCTCATCCTCGAGTTCGAGGACGACGAGATCGAGCGCCTCCAGGAGCGCATCGCCCAGCGCCTCGGCGGCTTCACCGTCATCCGCCACCGCCACGAGCTGTACGCCCTGTGCCCGCGCCAGCGCGGCATCGACGACCGCTGCCCGGGAGTGAAGTCCTCTTGAGGGGCTGTCGCCAGCCCCTCCCCCGTCTTCGACGGGGCCCCCACCCGAGACGCGCAATGCTCGTGGCCCTGGTGGTGTTCGCGCTCGCGGCGTGCAGCGATCCCGCCGCGAATCCCGACGCGGGCGATGACCTCGACGCCGGGATCGATGCGCCCGGCTGCGATCCCGACCGGCCGTTCACCCGCGTCCCCGAGGCGCTGGTCGGTCCCCAGGCCAGCCCGATCGGCCTCGAGCAGCGCATCCTGTCGGCGATCGACACCGCGACCCAGTCGATCGACGTCCAGATGTACACGTTCACGCTCACCAACGTCGCCGATCGCCTGATCGCCGCCGACCGCCGCGGCGTCCCGGTCCGGGTGATCCTCGATGGCAACCAGACCGTGAACGCCGCGATCCGCACCCGCCTCACCAACGGCGGCGTCGCCGTCACCACCGCGCCCGCGGGCTTCCTCAACGCCCACGCCAAGTACCTCGTCGCCGACGGCACCCGCGCGATCATCCTGTCGGGCAACTTCACCCAGGCCGGCCTCGACGATCAGCGCAACTACGGGATCGACGATCGCGATCCCGAGGACCTCGCCGCGCTCGGCGAGATCTTCGCCGCCGATCTCGCGGATCGCCCCGCGGTGCTGGCGTGCCCGCGCCTCCTGGTCACGCCCGGCGACACCCGCGCGCGCGTGCTCACCTTCATCGGCGCCGCCCAGACCACCCTCGAGCTCGAGGTCTACTACCTGTCCGACAGCTCGGTCCGCGCCGCGGTCATCGCCGCCCAGAACCGCGGCGTCGCGGTGCGGGTGCTGCTCGCCGACGTCGGCGAGATGCCCGACAACGCCGCGACCGCCAACACGCTCAAGGCCGCGGGCATCGCGGTGCGCACGCTGTCCAATCCAGTCGTCCACTCCAAGCTGGTGATCGTCGACGGCACCGCCGCGCTGATCGGCTCGAACAACATGTCGATCGCCTCGCTCCGCGAGAACCGCGAGGTCGGCGCGATCGTGCGCGACGCCTCGACCGTCACGCCCGTCAAGTCGCAGTTCGAGGCCGACTGGACCCGCGCGACGCCCTGGTAGCGACGGCGCTACTTCGCGAGGAGCTTGGCGCGCAGCCGATCGAACTCGGCCTGCTCCGAGCGCGGCAGCACCCGCACCAGGCAGCGGCCGGGCTCGCTCGGCAGCTGGCCGATGACCAGCACGTTGGCGTTCTGCCACGCCAGCCAGGTGCCGTGATCCTCGATCGGATCGCCGAAGCTCTTGCGCAGGTACATCGACAGCTTGTCGTCGTGGCAGCCGCGGACCTGGAGCTGGATCTCGATCAGCGGCGCGGTCGGCTCGGTGCCGAGGAAGTACAGGTCGACGTCGGCCGGGCGCCCGGCCAGCGCGAGCTGCGGTTGCAGCGAGCACCACGACCCCTTGCGGCCGTCGGGCAGATCGGTCGGCTCGCAGCGGCCGGTCGCGTTCGCCAGCTTGGTGCGGTGGACGTGGTACGGGCCGATGCCCGCGTACTGCGGCCTGTCCGTCGAGCAAGCCGCGGTCGAGCAGGCCGCCAGCACCACCGCCGCGCCGAGGATCCACTTCATGCGACGCTCCCGTGCAGCGCGACCTCGATCGCGACCTCGTCTTCGACTTTCCACAGCAAGAAGCGTGGCGCGGCGAGGCCGAGCTGTCGAATGTCGAGCTCGCAGCGGCCGGTCGCGCGCAGCCCGTGCTGATCGAGGGTGCCGTCGCCCGCGATCGTCAGCGTCACCGAGCGGCCGCGCCACGACAGCGTGCCCTGCGCGGTCGCGCGGAACCGACCGCCGTCGCCGCCGACCACGTCGGTCAGCGCGGTCAGCACGAAGGTCGCGCGCGGGTGGTCCTCGAGCGCGAAGTCCTTGCGCAGCTTCCGGGTCTTCAGCCAGTCGCCCGCGTCGAGCTGGGTCATGTCGACCGCGAACGTCGCGGTCGCGCCCGCGGTCGCCAGCGTCGCCGGATCGGCCTCGACGTCGCCGGTCACCGCCGACCACGTCGTGCTGGTGTCGTGGAGGCTCGAGCGGGCCTTCACGACCAGCTGCGAGCCGGCACCGATCCGGTACCGCGTCACGTCACCCCGTCCGAGCTTGCTGCGACCGCCGCGTTCCGCGTCACGATCAGGCCGAAACCCACGGCCCGCATCACATCACCCCGTCCGAGCTTGCTGCGACCGCCGCGTTCCGCGTCACGATCAGGCCGAAACACACTGCAGCATGAGCGTCGTGACGTTGTCGGTGCCGCCGGCGCGGTTCGCGGCGTCGACCAGCTCGGCGACCGCGCGCTCGAGCGACTTCGCGTTCGACGAGATCGAGTTGATCAGCTCGTCGGGGACCATGCCCGACAGCCCGTCGGAGCAGAGCAGGAACATGTCGCCGCTCTTGATCTGATGAGCGCGGATGTCGACCTGCACCGTCTCCCGCATGCCGAGGGCGCGCGTGATGACGTTCTTGTGGGGGAAGTTGCGCTCTTCCTCCTCGGTCATGTCGGGCTTGGCTTCCTTGTAGTCCTCGAGCAGCGAGTGATCGCGGGTGAGCTGGGTGATGCCACCCTCGCGCACGCGGTACACCCGCGAGTCGCCGACGTGGCCGACGTAGGCCTTGTCGCCCGCGACCAGGCACGACACGATCGTGGTGCCCATGCCCTTGTAGCGAATGTCGCGGCACGAGGTCTCGAAGATCCGCAGGTTGGCCAGCTTGATGGCGCAGACCAGCCGGTTCTCGATGTACGACAGCGACCGGTCCATCTTGTAGGGCCAGGTCACGTCCTCGTCGTCGCGGGTGCGCTGATAGAACTCGCCGATGGTCTCGGCGGCCATCTTCGAGGCGACCTCGCCCGAGGCGTGGCCGCCCATCCCGTCGGCGACGATGAAGAGCTGCTCGTCTTCGATGAGCGAGAAGTAATCCTCGTTGTGGGTTCGCTTCATCCCCACGTCAGTCTTGGCGGCGTAGCGGATCTTCATGGCTCGGACCGGAGACGCGAGACAATTCCCACGGCGCAAGGATAGGTTGGGTGCGAAACCGCCGTCAACTGATGGGGCCCGATTGCCGCGACACCCCTTCGATTCGGTTAGCATGCGCGCGTGGATGCCGAGATCGTCACGATCGGCGACGAGCTGACCCGCGGCGAGATCGTCGACACCAACTCGTCGTGGCTCGCGGGTCGGCTGTGGGATCTCGACGTGACCGTGCGGTGGATGACCAGCTGCCGCGACGATGTCGGCGACATCCGACGCGCGCTCACCGACGCCGCGGGCCGCGCCGATCTGGTGATCGTGTCGGGCGGGCTCGGCCCGACCGAGGACGATCTCACCGTCGACGTGGTCGCCGAGCTGGTCGGCGCCGCGGTCGTGATCGACCCGAGCGCGCGGGCGGTGCTCGAGCAGGTCATGGCGGGCCGCGGCCGGCCGCTCACCGCCGTCAACCTGCGCCAGGTCCGGGTCCCGGACAGCGCGCGCGTCCTCGGCAACCCGGCCGGCCTCGCGCCGGGCTTCGAGGTCGCGATCGGCGGCGTGCCCGTGGTGTGCCTGCCGGGGGTGCCCCGCGAGGTCCACGCGATCTTCGACGCCGCGATCGCACCGCGCGCCCGCGCGCTGCGCACGGCCCGCGGCGATGCGCCGCACCTGGCGCGCCGCGTGTTCCGGGTGTTCGGCCGCAGCGAGTCGCAGCTGTCCGAGGTCCTGCGCGGGATGATCGACGGGGTCGACGGCGCGTCGATCCATTATCAGGTGAAGTTCCCCGAGGTGCTGATCAAGCTGGTGGTCACCGACGTCGACGCCGCGCGCGCCGACGCCGCGCTCGCCACCCTCGAGGTTGCGGTGCGCGAGCGGATCGGTCGCTGGCTCTACGGCTCGGGCGAGCTCGCACTGCCAGGCGTGGTCGCCGACGCGCTGATCGCGCGCGGCGTCACCGTCGCGGTCGCCGAGTCGTGTACCGGCGGCCTGCTTGGCCAGCTCCTCACCGAGCGCGGCGGCGCGTCGCGGTTCTTCCTCGGCGGCGCGATCACCTACGCGAACGACGAGAAGGTCCGCGCGCTCGGCGTCCCCGCCGCGGTGCTCGCCGAGCACGGCGCGGTGAGCGAGGCCTGCGTCGTCGCGATGGCCGACGGGATCCGGACCCGGACCGGCGCGACGCTCGGCGTGGCGATCTCCGGCATCGCCGGGCCCGACGGCGGCACCGCCGACAAGCCGGTCGGCACCGTGTGGCTCGCGGTCGCGCGCGACGGCGGCGCGCCGCGCACGATGACGTTCCGCTGGCCCGGTCACCGCGATCAGGTCCG